>CALMPX010000394.1 GCA_937871355.1 uncultured Bdellovibrio sp. | reverse complement strand
ACCGTTCTGAGTTCTTAACTGATACTCGTGGTACTGGTTTATTAAATACAAACTTCGACGGCTACGATGAGTACCGTGGTGACATCAACTCTCGTATCAATGGTGCGATGATTTCAGATCGTCAAGGTGAAGCCAATGCTTACTCGATCTGGAATAAACAAGAGCGTGGTCGAATGTTCGTGAATGACGGAGACCTTGTTTACGAAGGTATGATCGTTGGCGAAAATGCTAAAGACAACGATATGATCGTTAACATTCAAGAAGCGAAAAGAATGTCGAACGTTCGTGCCTCTGGTTCAGATGAAGCCATTCGTGTGACTCCAGTTAAGCCAATGACTTTAGAATTTGGTATGGAATGGATCAAAGAAACAGAACTGATCGAAGTGACTCCAAAATCAATTCGTTTACGAGTAAAAGAATTAGATCCACATAAGCGTCCAAAATCACAAAAATCTTAAAAAGATTAATATCTTAAAAAAATAAAAAACCCGACTAAAAGTCGGGTTTTTTATTTTCTGAACTTAAATTTAAAACTAATTTTTGAAACGCTCGTGACCGTCTTTCTTCTGTTGAGACAAAGCATTTAAAATAATAATCGCCTTGGCGTTGTCATTTTCATGAAATGCCGTTGCTAAATCATTCGCCGATTGGATGACTCCGTCGATCATGTGAATGTATAAATCTTGTCCGGCTTTGTCAGGAGCCGTTTGAGTTGGAATATGTAATTTTGCATCAGCCGTTGATTTTGCGAGGTCTAAAGCTAACTTTTCAGAAGCCGCATTTTTAGAAGGATCTTTAGCTTGCGCTGCAATAGCTTTTAATGTTTTAGACATATCTTTCATATTATCTTTTAAAGTATTAAAAAGTGGAGCTGCAGGAGTTGTATCACCTGAGGTTGTCGTTTGAGCGAAGCTGATCGAAGAAATAAAAAGAGCCGTGATTAATATTGTTTTCATAAGAATTCCTTTTGGTTAATTGCTGACGAAGCTCGCTTATTTGTTAAATTTTGTCCATTGATTTTTTTAAGCTTAACCAAAAATGTAAAATAATCCCAATAAGCGGAAACCTATAAGTAGTATAGGCAAATAGTTATACTACTCTTCCACCAGTGCATCTAAGTCTTCTTCGGTTAAGGTGGGCTCAGTTTGAGGAATAGGGTTGAGATTCTCAGTCGTTGTACCCTGTAAAAGGAATGAATCTACGCGAGCTAAAGCTGTCACGTAGGCTTCTTCTTGAATCATTTTATACTGGTACATATTTTCAATGATCGTGGTCATTCGTCTTCGGGCAAAACGTGTTAAATCTTTACGGTAGTAGGATTGCGAATACTTTTCTGGATTTGGTAAAACCATGGCTAAGAAAGCACTTTCAACGACGTCTAAATTTGCTGGAGATTTTTTAAAGTAAAATTGAGCCGCTTTTTTTACACCAAAAATATTTTTTCCAAACTGAACGACGTTGAGATATTTTTCTAAAATTTCTTTTTTAGATAATGTTTTTTCAATCTTCATTGTGATCAGAGCCTCGACACCTTTACGTATCAGATTTTTATTTTTTGATAAAAACATATTTTTGGCTAATTGTTGGGTGATGGTTGATCCACCACAAACAAAACGTTTTTTTTCTTTTATTTTTTGTATACACAACTCAATTCCATCGGTATCAAATCCGTTATGTGAATAAAATTTTCCATCCTCAGTTGAGATAATAGCTTTTTGAATATTGAGTGAAATATTTTTAAGTGGAACATAAGTCGCCGATTGTGGACAAAGATCAACATCAAACATCGAGGTTTTCAAGCAACCTTTGATTGTTTCAGACGAAGGAATTTGCCAAAAAATAAAGGCCGCCGCAAGTCCGATACAGATGCAAATAAAGAGAAAAATTTTTCTCACTCGAGATAGCCATTCTGTCTCATCCACGAAACGCTATCGTCAATAGCTTGTTGCGCTGATTTTTTCGGAAGAAAACCCAAATCTTTTTTTGCTTTTGAAGAGTCGAACCAGTGGTACATTGAAGCGGTATAGGCATTTTCACGGCTTAAGCCCTTTTTTAAACGATCACCCATCCATCCTGCGATATGCAGCAAGAAAGTCGGAAGGTAAATTTGCGGAGCCGGTTTTCCCGCGCTGTGGGCGATCATTTGGAAAAGTTCTTTAATGGAAATATTTTCGTTAGCTAAAATGTAACGTTCCCCGTTGGCTCCTTTTTCTAAAGCCATAATAATTCCATCGGTGACGTCATCAACCGATATAACATTGACTCCGCCGGCGGTGTAAAAAGGAAGCTTTCCTTGCGCAACTTTAATTTGATTTTTACGACTGCCTTTTTTCGCGTCGGCAAAGCCATAAATCGTGCTCGGGTTCACGCAAATAGTGAAAAGACTTTTAAGTTTTGAAGCGGCCATCACTTTTTTCTCGGCCTCAAGTTTAGTTTCGAAATAACCGAGATCTAAATTTTTAATTTTATATTCACTTTGCTCATTATGGATGTGCGGAAAGAAGCTGCTGCCGATGGTAACGACTGATGACAGATGAAGTAATTTTTTAATTCCAGCAGTTATGCAAGCATGGATGACATTTTCAGTCCCTACCACATTAATCAGATGCATTTTTTCACGATCGTATTTTTTATAAGAAATAAGTCCGGCTAAATGAAGAACATAATCGTGACCTTTGAAAGCTTCTTTCAGTGAATTGATATCAGTCACATCGCCGTAGAAATAATTAAGTTTAAGATCTTTCAGTTCAGATATGTCACTATTTTTTCTAACGACCACAGAAACTTCGTAATCATGAGCGAGTAATTTTTTGCAAAGATTTGATCCTAAAAACCCGTTAGCCCCGGTGACGATAACCTTTTTCATGTGAGGTTCTCATTTTTTTTCGCAATAATATATTTAACCAAGCGACTGAATATTAGCCCCCAAATTAAACCCATTAACGCCCCGGCGAGAATATCGCTGGGGTAGTGGACACCAACATGGACGCGAGTCAGAGCTATAGTTGTCGCAATAGCGAAGAAATAGATCTGACCACCGGGAAAGAAGGCCGTTAAGTAGGTGGCTGCAGTGAAGTTATTCGAGGAGTGATTTGAATAAAAGCTACGATTTTCTTTAGCTTCAGCTTTTAGGATAGTTTGCGTTTCGATCACTTGAAAAGGGCGAGGACGCAAAACAATTTTTTTGATTTTACCACCGATAAAATCACTCATGGAAACAGATAAAATTAAAAAAAGAAAATATGCAAAGGCTCAAGTTAGCTAAGCATCATAAT
>CALMPX010000393.1 GCA_937871355.1 uncultured Bdellovibrio sp. | reverse complement strand
CCTGATCTCATCCGTAAGTTTTATAAACGCGAACTAACAGAACGTATATTCAAATCGAATATCTTTAAAAAAGAAGACCTGGAAGCGGGCGGTGGAAATGAACAGTCGCACACGCGCAGCTTCTTAAAAATTCAAGACGGATGTAATAGTTTTTGTACTTTCTGTATTATTCCCTACGCCCGAGGAAAAAGCCGTTCAATCGGCATTGCGGACTTAGTTTCAAGAATTAAAGACTTAGAACAGCAAGGCCGCAAAGAAATCGTTTTAACCGGTGTTCATATTGGTGATTACGAAGATGTTCAAAATGGAAATCAAAAAACTTTAGAAGATCTAGTTGAAGCTATTTTAATAAAGACCAATATTTCTCGGATACGATTATCATCATTAGAGCCGGTTGAATTAACGGATAGGTTATTAGAACTCTATTCGGATGAGCGTCTGTGTCCGCATTTCCATATGAGTATTCAAAGCGCCAACACAGATGTCCTTTTTCAAATGAAACGTAAATACACCCAAGATGATGTGGTCATCGCGTTACATAAGATTTATCGTAAATTGAAGAATCCGTTCGTTGGAATGGATGTGATTGCTGGGTTTCCCACAGAAACTCAGGAGCAGTTTGATGATACTTATAAAATACTTTGCGATCTTCCGTGGACAAAAATGCACGTGTTTCCCTATAGTGAGCGCCACGGAACAAGAGCCGCCGTTTTAGAACAAATTCCGTTTCACGTCCGTAAAGAGCGCGCCTCAATACTTCGTACGCTCAGCCAGCATCGTTACCAAGCAGAAATGCTGAAGCAAATTGATCGTTTAGATGAAGTTCTTATTCTAAATGATGAAACGATTTATGACGGAGTTGTGTATCGTGAAGCTCTAACTAAAAATTATTGGCCGGTTTTAGTCCCCCAAGATGATCATTATGTAGCAGGTGCTCAACAAAAGATTAAGATCATCAAAGGTGCTGATATCGATAACGAATATCGCCTGATCGCCGAGAGTGTGTCGTTATGTGTATAGCAGATGTCTGCTAGTCGCCGAAGTGATGTGTTTATGAAAATTAGCGCCACTCTTTTAAGCTTGGTCGAAGATCATATTCGTTATAAATTCAAGAACAAGGCTTTGCTCATTGAGGCTTTAACGCATAAAAGTTTTTGTATCTTAGAAAACAAAGCAATCCCGCATAATGAAAGATTCGAATTCTTAGGAGACGCTATTCTTGGTCTGGTTATGGCAGAGCAATTGATGTTTTTATTTCCCACAGACAATGAAGGCATGCTTTCTAAAAAAAGAGCTAGCCTTATTAATCAGGAAACTTTAGCGGAAAAAGCTTTGAGTATGAAGCTGAGTGATTTTTTGATTTTAGGTCCAGGTGAAAAAGCGCAAGGGTCCCATTTAAAACCGCGTATCTTGGCTTCTGCTTTCGAAGCTGTGATTGGCGCGATCTATTTAGATAGTCATTTTGATTCAATTAAAAAATGGATTAATAATGAATTTAAAAATAATATTTCGGACATTAAGCCTGACATGGAATTTGAGAAAGACTACAAAACGAGACTACAAGAGTTAACGTATAAAATTAAAATCGGAACTCCGATCTATGAACTGATATCAACCACGGGTCCATCTCATGATCCAGAATTTTTAGTGTGTTTGAAAATCGGGACTCAGGAAAAAGCCCGCGCTTTGGGAAAAAGTAAAAAAGTCGCTGAGCAGAAAGCTGCTCAAATCTATATGGAAGCACTCGCGGTTCAAATAAATAATGAAAATAAAAAAAATGATTACAAGCAGAAAGTTAAATTAGGGAAAAAAAATGTCAAAAAGTGAAAATTATAAAGCTGGTTTTTTAGGTATTATTGGTCAGCCTAATGCTGGAAAAAGTTCTTTAATGAATTATCTTATCCGCGAAAAAATATCTATTGTCACAAGTAAACCGCAAACAACTCGTCGTCGTATTTTAGGATTACACTCAGAAGCGAAAGGACAAGTGGTTTTTATCGATGCGCCAGGGATCGTTAAATCAACTTCGGGTCTAAATAGTTTCTTGCAGAAAGAAGCCGAAGATGTGATTCGGGCTTCAGATGCTTTGATGGCTGTTTTAAGTATTAACGAAGATTCAATCGAGCGTAATCAAGAGATTATTGATATGGTCACGAAGTCTCGTAAACCTTGGTTTGCGGTTATGACTAAAACAGATCTGACGGATAAAGCTCATCGTATTAATCTGTTACGTGAAATGATCAAAGCAAATGGCGGCTCGGCTTTGGCAGTATCGATTAAAAATACCACGGATGAGGATCGTAAGCTTATTCTTGATGAATGTATTAAGTTTTTACCAAAGGCTGATGCCCCGTTGTACGACACTGAATTATTCACAACAGAAAATGTTAAGTCGATTGTTGAAGAAATCATTCGTGAAAAATGTTTTGAAGTGCTTGAATACGAAGTCCCTTATCAATTAGCTGTTCAAACTCGTAAGTTTGATGAAGAGGCTAAGCCATGTCCTAAGATATTCGTTGATATTATTATCGGTAAAGAAACTCACAAGCCGATCGTTATCGGTAAGGGTGCTGCAAACATTAAAAAAATTGGAGCAGAAGCACGAGAAGAGATTCAAAAAATGATGGATGTCGATAAGGTTTATTTAGAACTTAATGTCGTGGTTAAAAATAATTGGTTTGAAAATGCTACAGCAATGAAAGAGTTAAAATATGTCATCAACAACAAATAGTACGACTGATTTCGGATTCGAAATGACTCCAGATGAAGTTCTTATAGATTCGCCTAAGGTGGCCATTATTGGTCGACCTAATGTTGGTAAATCTACTTTATTTAATATTATCACCGAAACTCGTAAGGCCGTAGTAAAAAATCAGCCCGGCGTTACCCGAGATATTATAATGCACCCTGTGAATGTATGGGGGAAACAATTTGATCTGATCGATACAGGCGGCGTGACAGAAGCTGACGATCTTTTTTCAAAATTAATCAAAGAGCAAGTAACTGATTTTTTATTTTCAGTGGATTTTATCGTGGTTGTAATGGATGGACGAGCGGGTCTTATTCCTGAAGATCGCGATATCATTAAATTAGCCAAGCAAACTGGTCGTCCGATGTTGTTAGTTATCAACAAAGTGGATAGTGTTCATGAAGATGATATTGCCAAAGCTGATTTTCATGAATTTGGTCTTGATGTTATTGCTTGTTCGTTTGAGCAACGCCGCGGAGTCGGTGAAGTGCTTGAATGGATCGTTAACAAATGTCCGGAAACTCCCAAAATTGTTAGTGAATATGTGCCCAAAATAGCTATGGTCGGAAAACCTAACGTCGGAAAAAGTTCACTCTGTAATAACCTTCTAGGTATACACCGCATGCTAGTTTCAGATGTCGCAGGAACAACCGTAGATTCCGTCGATTCTCCTTTAACTTATAATGAAAAAAATTATGTCTTGGTCGATACAGCAGGTCTTCGTCGTCAATCTAAGCGAGAAGACGATGTGGAAATTATTGCCGCCTTTAAGTCACAAGAAGCGATTCGTCGATCAAATATTGTCTTATTAGTGGTTGATGGAACTGAAGGACCGACAGAACAAGATGCTAAAATTATGCAAGCCATTTTAGAGGATCACAAGGGCGTGATTTTGGTGGCGAACAAATCTGATCTTGGTCAGGTTCAGGTTGATAAATACAAAGAAACTTTCAAGGCTCAAGTGGCGCGCGTGTTCCATTTCTTTGTTGATGTTCCTATCGTTTTCACCAGTGCTTTAAAAGATCAAGGTATGCAGGATTTATTTAAAGAGATTGAGGAAGTGAATCGTAAACTGAATTATCGTATTACGACTTCTGATTTGAATGATTTCTTTTTTGAAACGATTCGTAAAACTCATGCTCCGGTTTGGGGAACGACTAATGTTAAATTCTATTATTTGACTCAAACATTTCAAAAGCCACCCGCATTTATTGCGTTTGCTAATCATCCGGATGGCGTAACGAATTCTTACCGTCGCTTCCTCATTAAAAATATGAAAGAAAAATTCGATCTGCATGGTATTCCAATAAGAATATTCTGTATGAAATCACGCGCTAAAGGCGTAAATCACAAATTCGGATAAGGTGAGTCGTGTCTAAAAAAGCTTCTTGGGTCAGTCGATTTTCATTTTATCTTTTAGCTGTAGGAAGTGCCTGCGGCTTAGGTAATATTTGGCGTTTTCCCTATGTCATCGGTGAGAATGGTGGCGGAGCTTTTTTATTACTTTATATCTTCTTAGCCTTTACTGTGGGACATTCGATTCTAGTGGCTGAGCTTATATTAGGGCGATCAGGTGAGTACAGTTTATTGAAAATCACGCAACTTGTTTCACTGCGCGAGAAAAAACCATTTCATTGGTTTGGTCGATTATCTATTTTCATCAATGTTGTTATTTTGGCGTACTATTCAGTCATTAGTGGTTGGGTCTTGCATTATCTGACTCAGTTTGTTGTTGGTATTTTTAATGAGAATCGAATTTTATACATCAGTTCGATCAATATGGAGGCTCTGAAAAATAGTGGATCATTACAGTTTGCTTTAGCCAGCGTGCATCTACTCATCTGTGGTTTTGTTGTCGCCAAAGGTGTCATTGAGAGATTTGAGAAAATCTTTGCCCAGGCTTTGCCCATTTTAGCTATATTATTTATCGTTTTAATTATTCGATCTTTTTCTTTAGACAACACCAGTGACGTGATGAGATTTTTATTTTACCCTGATTTTTCTAAACTCAATTTGTCTTCCCTCGGTCGAGCTCTTGGCCACGTCTTTTTCACACTGTCATTAGGTATGGGAATTATGGTCACCTACGGAACCTATTTTAAAAATGATGAGCATCTTCCATCGGTCGGATTTCGCGTCACAACGATAGATACGATTGTCTCTATTATGGCTTTATTAATGGTGTTTCCCATTGCCTTTTTAAGTGATAGTAATCACTACTTCACTGATCCCGGAATTTTATTTGAATCTTTACCTCGATTATTCGTAAAAATTAAATATGGTGAATTTTTTGGGCTTTTGTTTTTTATGTGTCTTTGGTTAGCTGCCGTCAATGCCAGTATTGGTTTACTAGAAACGTTGATCGCTAATTTTAGTGATAAATTTCAAAAAATATCACGAAACCAGTCAACTTTTATTACGATCGCCGGCGTTCTATTGCTGATGATTTTTCCAGCTTATTCAGGAACATTGTTTTCAAAATTTAAATGGTTTAATCAAAGTTTTATCGAAAATTTAGATTCGTTGTTGATTAATTATTTGTTACCCATATCAGGTTTGGGAATTATTGTTATTTTTTTCCATTTATTGAACGAAACTGAACGAAAACAGAAATTTATTGATACGGCTGGAAAAAATAGCCAGGCGATGTATAGTCATTGGATTTGGGTATTAAAATGGTTTTCACCCATTTTAATTGGACTCGCTATTTTACTACAATTTATAAATTTATTTCGCTAAGGCTTTTTTGTAGGCGCTCAAGCAGCGCTCACGAGCAAAGACATGTCCGACGATCGGTTGGGTGTAGCTAGCGGTTCCAAATTCAGGCACCCATTTTTTTATGTATTCAAACTGGGGATCAAATCTTTCTTGCTGCGCAGTTGGATTGAAAATTCTAAAATAAGGAGCTGCATCGCAACCAGTTCCTGCCGCCCATTGCCAGTTTCCTACATTGGAAGCTAAATCATAATCATATAATTTTTCAGCGAAATAGCGTTCGCCTTTTTTCCAATGGTGCAAAAGATGTTTGGTTAAGAAAGAAGCTGTCACCATGCGTACTCGATTATGCATATATCCGGTTTGGTTTAACTCTCGCATACCCGCATCAACAAGTGGATATCCCGTGGTACCATTTTTCCAATGTTCAAAATCTTCTAAATCATTGAGCCATTGTATATTTTCATATTCAGGCTTAAAGCACAGATTTTCAGACTCAGGACGCGTCCAGAGAGCTTGAATAAAGAAATCACGCCAAATAAGTTCACTAAGCCAAACCGCCGAATTAAGTCGCGCAATGCTCGCAAGATAGCGAATCGAAGCTGTTCCAAAACGTAAATGCAGCCCTAGTTTCGAAGTGGCATCTAGAGCCGGAAAATCACGATGAGATTCGTAGTCTTTAAGCGTCGATTTGGTTAATTTGAGTGGTGGGTACATCATGTGAGAATTCTCAAAACCAAGCACGTTAAGAGTAGGCATTGGTTCGGTGGAGAACTTATAAAAATTTTGAAAATATTTTTTATTATTATAGGGTTTGATATAATAAGGGCTTAACGAGGCAATCCATTTTTTTTTATAAGGGGTATAGATCGTATAGGACTTATAACTGTCAGATTGAATTTCATTTTTTTCAAAAATGACATGATCTTTATAAGTTTTAAAATCAATATTTTTATTTTCTAGTATTTTTTTAATTTCTAAATCTCGAGCGATGGCTTTGGGTTCGTAGTCATGATTAGTGTATACATTTTTAATTTTATATTTGTTAAATATTTTTTTATAAAAATCAGTAGAAGTATCGTGAGCCAAGATGAAATCTGAACCGAGCGACTGAAGTTCTAATTTTATTTTCGATAAAGAATCATGAATAAACTGAATACGATGATCGTTTGGAGGAAGCGACCCAATGATGTCTTTATCAAAAATAAAGACGGGTACAACCTGTTTATTTTCTTTGAGTGCATGGAACAAGCCCGCGTTATCGTTAAGTCGCAGATCACGGCGAAACCAGAATAATGTAACCTCAGGTAAATTCATGGGAAACACTATCTCATAAACTGGTGTTGAAGGGGACTAATTAATGTATACTGCTTATATCGACCTAGGTCGATGTATCAATCTGATACATCGATCCTGTTCTGTTCCGTGCGCCTCATTTTTTTACAAATTAATGTCAGTACAAACAGAAGCTTCTTTAGATATCATGAGTATATGCCGACCTGTATGTCATAGGGGTATCTATGTCTGTCATCAATCTGTGGGGAAACGTTCCTGACTGGGCTTACGATTCGGTCAAGTCATTATTAGAAGCGCTCAAAGCCAGTGAGCCGACGACTTATGCCCATTGTCTGCGTGTCGGAGAGTATTCTCGTCGTTTAGCACGAGATATGGGATTGAATGAATATGAACAAAAACTAGCTGAGTTTTCTGGAATGCTTCACGACATAGGAAAGATCGGCATCGATAAATCCATTTTATTAAAACCAGGGCGTTTGGATTCTATCGAATTAGACATCATGAAAAATCACTCGGTCATGAGTGAAAATATTGTTAAGCCTTTAGCCAATCATCCTTTTTTTGCTCAAATTCTTCCGGCTATTCGTGGTCACCACGAACGACTGGACGGAGAAGGCTACCCTGATAAAATCAGAGGTGATGAAATTCCTTTGGTTGCTCGAGTCATTTTAATTGTGGATACCTACGATGCGATGGCGGTGAATCGTGTTTATCGTCAAGGTTTGCCAGAAGATATTATCTTTGCAGAAATAAAGCGTTGTAGTGGGACTCAGTTTGATCCGCAAATAGCTAAAACATTTCTGGAATCGCAGCCATTTTGGAAAAATGAGACGGATCAGGACACGTCTCATTTGATCATCAAGAAAATCGCTTAAGACAAAATCAGGGATTCGGAGCCGCAGCCGGTGCACTTGAATCAGCAATAAACTTAAATACAACTCCCACATCAAAACGAGTGGCATTAACAATCCATTTTTTTTCATTTGAAATAAATGACATGAATTGTAATTTTTCAATAACTGTTTTTGGACTTTTGCCATACTTTAAGAAATAGATAAATACACCCGGGTATTGTTCTTCTTTTATCTTGGCACCCTCTGGCATCGAAGTGATGACTTTGGTAATAATATGCTTAAAGGTGGGGAAAGCGGCAAGAGCTTCATCTTTGATAAGCACTCCGTCGCGATTGGTGTCGAATTTAGCGTACATCATTTCGATATATTGAACAATGTGAGGAAAATTATCAGCATCATCTAAAAGCACAATTTGTTTATCATTAGGTACAAGGCCAGTCGCCAACAGTAAGCTGTAGATGTATTCTTTGCTTTTAGCTTCGCCTAAAATTATTTTTTGATTGGTGTACTGAGGAATAAATTCGAATCCATCATTAAATAACATGTAAGTATCAAGTAAACAAAGATCATAAATTTCTGTTTTTCGATTTAATGGAAGTGCCGCTGGTGTTAAGCAGTGATTATAGATATTGTCATGGGTTTTAGCGGCCCGAGCAGATCCCGTAATAAGATGAATGGCGATATCGTGAATCTCTAAAAAACTCGCAAAATCGTCACCATTAGCGCGTGAAACGAATAAGTTAGCATCTTGGAAGCGTCTATCGATAAAGTCAGGAATTTCGGGGTTAACGATATCTTTTTCGTAAATAACAGACTTAAGCTGATTAAAGCCAAAACGAAGTTCATCCAGAGTCATTTGGCTTTGCAGTTGATCGATTTTCGATATGTTATCGAGCGATGTTGAATAAGATCGTGCGATTAAACGAGCGGCGACACGAACTACGTTAGACATTTGAATATCAGTGTAACTGTAGAGATCTGATTCAGAGTCTAAAATTTTGAGCATACCATTTTTCGTTGTCAACGGAACCGGGCCAGAAAATGCGGCATCCATTTCTTTAAGGATTTGCAATTGAGAGGGATCTGTAGCTGCATTCATTTGGTCATGAATGGCTGAAACTAATTGGGCTTGTGATGGGTGGGCCTTAATCTTTAAAATATTTGCGCTAATGTTGTTTGCAGTAAATAAAAGTTTTAAATACGTATGCAAATTATCTAAAGCTTCTAAGTTAAAACCAGGCAAAATTTGTCCTGATATTCTGCGATCTGGATTGATAAGAATGTTTGACCAAAGCGCATTTAAAACCACTTGCAATGATTGATTGGTTAAAATGGGTTTAAGTTCTAGATCGCTGCAAGCGATGGAGTAGGTTTCTACAAAGTCTTCTGTCGATAAGAATCCGTTGGAATTATAATTTAATGTTTCAATCAAAGTTAGATGCGCTTTATCTAAGATATTAAGAAAAAGCCGAGCATAATTTTCATCGTCATACTTAACGGGCTGGATATAATTTTTATATTCAAGAACATGAAAATACCCACGTCCTCCAAGTGAAATTAAATTCTTTAAATCATTGGCTTTAAGCGAAGTGCCACCGACAGCTGTTACTAGTTTTTTCGCACTGACCAGTGTATTATAATATTTATCATAATCGTTAATAATGGTATCTGATTTAATCAAATCAGCATCTTTAAGGCTTAACAAAAGAGGTTTAATATATTGAAGATCGTAGCGTCCTTGGAAAATTTCGACCAGTTGATGAAGTGAACTGAGAAATTCGGTTTCACGTTGATTGAATAACGTATAATCTTGTTTCCATGCAGGATCTTCATCCATTTTATTAATAATATTTAAAACGACTCCGACTTCCCGGAGTAAAGTATTTATTTGGTCTTTTAAAAGTAAGAAATCGTTTTTATTCCACGCTTTCACATCATTAAGATCGTCCGTATTTATAATCGCATTTTTTAATAGCGAAGCATCTTTCATCATGGATGAGGTAATCTTAACATCCATATCAAAAGCCTTGAAGACGATATTAAAGACTTCGGCGAACTGTTCATGTGTGACGACTCGGTCCTGTTGCATATCTAGAACTTCGAAAACGTCGCCGGCGATATCTTCGGCCAAGATTCCATAGCGAGACACTTTGTTAGAAGCCGAAAACTCATAGTAAGGAGCATCGACATTCATAAAATAATTACATCTTTGGATCAGTAAAAGGGTCGAGCTCAGAGCTCTGGCCACGATGGGCCAATCATTATTTCTAATAATTGGACTTTCTTTTCCGATAAGATTTTTTTTAATCGCTATAGCAATCGAGCGGTATCTTTCAACTTCGGTGAGACTATCCGCAGTCGCATCCCCGTATGAAAGGATGGCTTTAACTAAATCAATACCTGAACTAATATCGTACTCAGTCGGAGTTTTGCTAAAGTAAGAAAACAACTTATCAGCAAAAATTGTTAATGCAACATGAGCTTCATTAAACTGTTTTTCTTTTTCAGATTTTGAGAGTTGAGTATAATTCCATTGACGAACAATGATCGGCATGAACTTGTTCAGCTTTACCGCATCAGGAGTCACTTCATCTAGGATAAACTTTAATTGCGTAAGCTCGGCTTTAGTAAACTGATTTTCATTACCGCCAAGTATAGAAACTTTCATTTTCATTATTTCATGTGCTAAAGAATCTGGAATTTTTTTACCTTTGGTAATGATGTTCTTATTTAAAAAATAAATTAACTCTTGTGTCGTAAAGTAATTTTTATCGGCACCTTTGATATTTGTTGCAAAAGTTTGAATAGTTGATCCGAGGCAGTTTAAAGCAGGAGCTACTTGTGAATCTTGTGCCTGAGCCTTGAAGATTAATTTAAGATTTCCAACGGCCTCATCGAGGCAAGCCACTGAATTTAATTCAACTGTTGTGTCGTCTTTATGTTCTTCGCCTACTTTAAGGCCGCAAGATGATAAAGTAGTGATTGTTACGTATAATAATATTTGTGAAAATTTTGAATTAAAAAGCATATTGGAGTGCTCCTGTGATGCGATCATCAGCGCTGTGACGGCTGAGGAATGATTTTTGACTGTCTTCAGTTTCGTTGTCATCGACAACACCAATAAGATCAACCCCAACGCTAACATTCAGATTAGTGAGAGGTTCGTGATGGGCCGAAAGAGAAAGTAGACTTCCATTTTGTACAGAATCATAAATCCAGTTCATGTTGAAAAAAACTGAATTTGAAAATATTTGAAAACATTCAAGATCAACGGCAGCTTTAAAGACGTTTAG
>CALMPX010000392.1 GCA_937871355.1 uncultured Bdellovibrio sp. | reverse complement strand
CCGGTAAAACCAGGTACGGTAGACGCTGGTCAATGTGATCCTGTTTGTACAAGTAATGAATCTTGTAAACTTCAAGAAAGAACAGATGAGGGTGTTGAAGTTTGGCAGTGCGTGAGTAAAGATAGTCCCGTTTCTAAAAAAACAGAAGACGCGGCTAAAAAGAAAAAAGATAAAATCAAAAAAATTCTCATCGGCGTTGGAGCCGCTATTGTCGGAATCGGCGCTATTGTGGGGATGTATTTCTTATTTAAGCCTAAAAAAGTTAAATTAAATCCTGCCGGCGATATTTGTCCCAATGGCACCAATGCTCCGTGTACGAATACATGCGAATCACCTAAAGTATACGTAACGGGTGTGGGATGCTCGTGTGCGGCTTGTCCTCCAGGACAAACGATTATCAATGCGAATGCGTGCGAATGTGGTACAGCTAGTAATGATGTCAAAGTGGTCTGTCCGGATGGAATAACTATTGTCGATAATTTAGCTGATTGCCCACCGGCACTTTATACATGTTGGGATGGATCACAAGTTGAGAATGCGATTAACTGTCCAGAAAAGCCGGCGGGAACAAGTGGAGTAGAGACGAAAACCGATCGTTAGTAACGTTGATTTAAAAACTAAAAAAGGCCCGGTGAAATTCACCGGGCCTTTTTTATTCAGTCTTACTTTTTAGATTTTTTGTCAGCTTTGGCTTCGATTTCAGTGGCAGTCATGGTGTAATACACAGTCACTTTCGCGCCTTTTGTTAATTCGCCAGCTGCTTTTGTCGCTGCTGATTTTTCGATTTCGAATTTTTCACCTTTTTTATCGACAGTGATTGTCTTTTCGGTGATATCGATAATAGGTCCAGTCACTTGATATGTTTTAGCAGCAAAGGATGCAGAGCTAATTAAAAGGGATGCGATAAGTATTGATTTCATAAAAACTCCTTTGTTTTGATTTATGATCTAACATCTAACGAAACCATTCATTAGTCCAGCTTGTTTTGACTAGAAAAAGTTCATTAATGGGCGCATAATGAGTACATGATTATCGACAAACAAACGCCCGAAAAGCCTTTTCTGATTGAGCCTCATAAGGTTCCAGAACCTGTTTATGATTCAGTCATAAGCTCCGCTTTTCATCGTGCGCCGAATCGACGTCGTGGTTATCAATTAACGGGCTGGTTGCTGGCTTCAGTGGTGACAGATATTTTAATTATCATCGCCAGCACCTGTGTATTTTTATTAGGTGCGTCTTTGTTATTTAAATTCAGTCATGATGTTGAATTGAATCAATTTATGAAATCCTTTTTAAATCAAAAGGCTATGAAACAAACTGCACTTTATTTGTATGGTTATATTTCGTTTATTTATTTTATTTTTTTTCGGGTTTTTCTAGGAGCAACCATCGGTGAATGGAGCTGTGGCATTCGTATTGGTCAACCAAGCGAACGCATGAAGCCCAGCTACGCCTTTAAAGTGATCTCTCGAGTATTATTAATCACCTGCACGGGTATTTTCGTGTTGCCTTTGTTGTCATTGGTTTTTAGAAAAGATCTGGCCGGTCGACTGACGAAAGCCTCGTTATATACGTTGAAGTAAAACAGCCGCCTCGTAATGATGGGTCCGTGGAAACTGATCCACCATCACCACATCCTGTAATTTAAAATAAGGCTTTAAGGTCAAAAGATCTGAAGATAAACTATCAGGAAAACAAGATATGTATATGATATGGCTGGCGTTTGATTCGATTAAATTTTGCGAAAATTTTTGCAATCCTGAACGAGGCGGGTTAACTAAGGCTATCGTTTTTTCTGTCTTTAAACTAACGCGTGATAGATCGTTAATAGATAATTTAGAATTGTATTTTTCAGTGTTGATTTTTAAATAATCAATCGCCAACAAATCGTTTTCAAAAACATCTAAATTCATTCCTAATTTTAATAATGGCAGACTGTATTGTCCGATGCCACATCCATATTCAATAACCCTTTGAGGTTGAATATTTGATACCCACTGAAGTATTTCATTCGTCAAAAGATCAGCTGTTTCAGGAGCAGGCTGGGTGAAGCTTGATATGGAACATAATAATTCGTCATCTAAAGTTTTAAACCAATTTTCTGGTTTTGGATCCGTAAGCTTTAATTGGGATTGATTAAAAGATTCGATAGATAGTCTTTTCTTTTTCTGTCCGATTTCAATTATAAAATTTTCTGATAATTTCATTAAAATCGTCTTCTCATCTAATAATCGTTTGATATCTATGTTGGAAAAATCAATCCAAAGTCCCCATTGATCAAGAGCGGGATTTATGCGAATTCGCAGAGATCCTTTTTCAATAAAAAGCGGGTTTTTTGCGATAAATTCGCGCAAAAATACAAAAGCTTTCTCGAGTTCAGGATGAAGGAGGGCGCAGCTATTCAGATCGATCAGTTCGCGATCTTTGCTGTAAAGTCCCATAGCCTTGTCGGATATTGTAAAGTCAAAACGAGTTCTTAGTTGATAAGTTGAAGGTTGTTTAACACGAATCTCAATAATCGAATTTAGCTTGCTTTTGAGGTGATCTTTTTTAAGCTGGACCTCAGTGTTGTAGTCGATATTCCAATGGCTGCAGCCACCGCAATTTTTTAAAAAATGAGGACATATGTTATCACGATTCATTCTAATCACTTTAATGGTTTTATCTTATGACGTCTACGCTGAAAATCAAACCGTCGAACTGGATAAAAAGATTTCTGATATTAAAAATACGATCTTATCAAACAGTAAACAACTGACTTTTGTTGGACCAAGATCGGGTGAAGGTTATTACAGTGCTGATGGTAAAAAAATGGTTTTTCAATCAGAGCGTGAGCCTGGAAATCCCTTTTACCAAATGTATCTTTTAGATATCGTAAGTGGTCAAACTGAAAAAATATCCACCGGATCGGGAAAGACAACGTGCGGTTGGGTTCATCCTAATGGCAAAACGGTGATGTGGTCGTCGACCCATTTAGATAAGGATTTTAAGCAAAAAGTTAAAGAGGAATATGAGATTCGCGAAAAACCAGTTAAAGGAAAATATGCATGGAGTTTCGACGACAAGTTTGAAATTTTCTCATCGACCACAACCGGAAAAAATATTCAGCAACTGACTCATAGTCCAGGCTATGATGCTGAAGGATCCTATTCCCCCGACGGCAAAACGATTGTTTTTGCTTCGAATCGAAATGCGTATATAAAAAAACTAACTGAAGAAGATCAAAAAAAATTAGCTCAAGACGCCTCGTATTTTATGGAAATTTACTCTATGAACGCCGATGGAACGAATGTTCGTCAGTTGACAGACTCAAAAGGTTACGACGGAGGCCCTTTCTTTAGTGGTGATGGAAAAAAAATCACCTGGAGACGTTTTTCAGCGGATGGAATGAAAGCTGAAATCTACACCATGAACAGCGATGGATCTGAGCAAAAAGCGGTAACACATTTATCAGCTATGTCTTGGGCGCCATTTTTTCATCCCAGCGGTGATTATATTATTTTCGCTAGTAGCATCTTAGGCTTTGCCAATTTTGAATTATTTATTGTCGATAGCGAAGGTAAACGAAATCCCGTTCGCGTGACTTTTTCAGAGGGCTTTGATGGTCTAGCTAGTTTTTCACCTGATGGAGAAACTGTGACCTGGAGTCATAAAAATGAAAAGGGCGAAAGTCAAATTTACACCGCCGCCTGGGATGATCAGCAGGCGCGAACTTTATTGGGACTTCCCCCTGTTAAAAACGCGTCTAAGTTAGATATGTTATCTTCAGATATTAAACGAGAAGATACAAAATCAATTGTCAGTTACTTGGCCTCAGAAGATTTCAAAGGGCGCCAAACGGGAAGTTTAGAGGAAAAAGAGTACACGACTAAGATCGCAGATCTCTTTAAAAAATGGGGATTAGTTCCAGCGGTAGGTCATGACTTTATTCAAACTTTTGAATTTAATTCAGGTGTAGAAAGAGGCGAAAAAAATTCAGCCGGTTTAAGTGGTCGTTTGAATTTGAACTTGAAAATTGATGAAGACTATCAAGTTGTTTCTTTTTCGAAATCAGGAAAATTTCAACCCATACCTCTGGTTTTTGCTGGATTTGGCATTCAAGCGCCGCCTCATAATGACTTCATAGGATTCGATTCCTATAAAGATATAGATGTGAAAGGCAAATGGGTCGTTGTTTTGGCGAACAGTCCAACTCCTGAAAATAGAAATTTAAAAATGCATTCAGAATTAGTCATGTTTTCTGGATTGCAACATAAAATTACCGTGGCTAAAAAAATGGGAGCCGCGGGCTTGGTTATCATCGAAGAAAAAATTGCACCGATGAAATTTGAAGGTGCACAAACTGAATCAACATTACCTGTTTTAAAAATCTCATCCAAAATATTTAATACGTTATTGGATCAAGCCCGCTTAGACCAATTTAAAGATTACAAATCAATTAAGTCATCGTTTGATACTTACGATTCCAAAGTGGGATTTAAATTTGATTCTCAATATTTATCAGCCGAAGTTGAACTTAAAATGAAGAAATCAACAGGTCGAAATGTGGTCGCTGTTCTGCAGCCCGAAAAGGCGCAGGCTAAAAAAGAAAAAGCACTTATTATTGGAGCGCACGGGGATCATTTAGGTTATGGCTTACAGGGTT
>CALMPX010000391.1 GCA_937871355.1 uncultured Bdellovibrio sp. | reverse complement strand
TGGATTCCGTGGATGCAGGAAAATCCTAATCAATTTTTCGGTATTGCTTCAGACGGAGACATTCCCGTCGTTTCTAAAAATATTATCTCAGACAACGATTTGAATAATGAAAATAAAGTTCAATTCGATTACCATGATCGTGTCTACGATAGAAACTTAATCACTTTAACACTTTTAAATCGTGTGATCGAAAAAAATGATATGACTTCGTCTTATACTAATATTTTTGATCTTCAAATTAAGCAGTCTTATGATTTATACCAAGCTCTTTATGGTAAAAATAAAAATGAGCCGCTATCAGATCTTTCTAGCCTAATGAATCTTTATTTAAATGAAGTGACTATTTCAAATCAGGCTAACTACTACCCGTATTTATCAGCTACTAATTCATCGACGACCATAACCTACCGCAATGCTTTACAGCAGTATTTTAAAATTGGTTATATTTCAAAACGTTCAGAAGAGCCAAAACAAGATGACGTATCTTTAGCTTTAGGTTTTGTTACATCATACATCAATCTTTTAACAGGTGTTATTCTCGATACCAGTGAAAATCGTCAAAGTGATTCTCGAATTAAAAAAGTTTCCCTCATTACTCAGATCAAGCCCCCGGGCGAATGTTGGGCTATTAATTTTTATCGTGACCAAAAAATTGGTTTAGAAGCGGAATGGAAAGTTCAATTTAATTTCTCATTCGACGGAAAACCGACCAAAGTTATTCCACCTGAAGAACTCAGTATTAATTAGTCGATATAAACTTCTTCTACGATTTGCTCACTTGATACAAAGCAAACACGGCATTCAATTTTTAATTTAGGATGGGCGACTTGGTATAAAACTTTATTCTTAATAAGGCTTTGAATTTGTTTATGCGGCACACGTTCAAAGGCCATCCAAGCATCATGCAAAGATTTAACTTCGATTAAAAGAATTTGATCATCTTTTGATAAAATCAGATCGACTTCAGAAAAATAAAGTTTCTGGCGATGACCAATACACTTCCATCCCATTTGAGTAAAATGATACATGACTGTTTCTTCGCATTGAAGGCCTTTAGATATATTCTTTGACCCCACCGAAGGTTTTGCGGTGCTGTTCAGTAATCCCGAATTTTTTGATCGCATTTCTGTGCTGTTCCGTTCCGTAGCCTTTATGCTTTTCAAAGCCATATTCAGCGTGGCTTAAGGCAAACTCTTTCATGAGATTGTCGCGTGCCACTTTTGCTACGATAGATGCTGCAGAAATTTGTCTGACGAGCTGATCACCTTTAATCACACTATGTTGCTCGAGCAACACGAGATCCGGAATAACATCTCGGCCATCAACCAACGCGAGACAATCTTTAGAATTTATTTTTTTATTGTTAATCAGTAAATCGACTGCGCGCTTCATAGCTAAGAGCGAAGCTTGACGAATATTAAGTTCATCGATTTCATCCACCGTCGACCAACCCAAGGCGCAAAAATGCTCTTGGGTAATTTCAATCGCTAAGGCTTCGCGCTTTTCTTCATTGATTGTTTTGGAATCGACATATCGGGAAAGATCTGATTTAGATTCGGGTCTAAAAATGACAACGCCGGCACAAACTGGACCGGCGATGCAACCTCGGCCGACTTCGTCGACTCCTAGAATATGAGACGACGTGGCCGCGAGAATATTTTTTATTTGGGTATTAGTCTTTAGCAGCACTAGATGTCGGAGATGCTAATTCAGACTCGATACGAGCCGCTTTACCATCTAAACCACGTAAATAATAAAGTTTCGCACGACGAACTTTACCATGACTTACGATTTCGACTGATTCTAAAGCTGGAGAACTGTAGGGGAAAGTTCTTTCAACTCCAACACCTGCAGAAATTTTTCTAACCGTAAATGATTTATGAGCATGACCTTGAATTTTTGTAACAACGCCTTTGTACAATTGAACGCGTTCTTTTTCGCCTTCAATGACTTTTACATAAACTTTAACTGTATCTCCTGGAGCGAAATCAGCAATCTTAGCGTTTTTAGTCGTTTTTTTTGTTACACGACGAACTAAATTAGTATCAGCTCCTGAAGTCGCTTTAACAGCTTTAGTTTTTTTAATCGATTTTGTTTTTGCAGCAGTAGCTTTTGCCATAATGTAATCCTTTTATCTGTAACGTATATCTTTAAAGATCTCATTTGTTACCATGTCAGTTTCAGAGGGTCAAGCCGCCGATTGGACTTAGACCTGAAAACTATCATTATTGTCCCAAAAGTCGGTCTAAACAAATGCTGACCGCCGAGCGAACACTTAAATGTCTATAATCGTCTTTAGAATCTCCTTTTATAGGATCTAAAACGGCATGACAACCCTTCATAAACTCATGGGTCAGACCGAAGCCAGTCCCAAAAATAAGAACGTAAGGAGTCTCGTCCTGACTGCAAAGCTCGTTTTTAAATTGGTCGAAGGTAAACTTTTCCTGTCCCGGTAATAAACGAGCATGAGTGGCTACAATCTTCGCCTCAGGATAACCCCAATCAGCCTTAGCTTTGTCTAAATTTTCAGCAACATATACATCAATGAGAGCTGTTTTCCGCATAGGATTGAATTTCGAGCCATCACCCGTTCTCCAGTGATCAAGAACGCGTTCGACAAACATCAATTGTTCTTTAATCGGGTGAACCAAAAAGTAGCGATCAACTCCGTAAACCCGGCAGGCGCGCGCAATATCATGAATATCAAAATGAGTAATATTAGTGGCCACCAAATCTCCTTGGCGATCAATCGTTGGATAATGCATAAGTGCTACGGCCAATGGTGCTTTTCTTTTCATGATGTCCTATTTTTATGTTTTGCGATCTGTAGATCGAGATTATTAATATTTAAAAGAGTTTTATCTTCGATGGATAAATTTTTATAAAATATTTCAATTTGCTTCCAATTAATTTCTTTCGATCTCGGTTCAATGAGATCTTCACGTTTTTTTAAAGTGACTAAAACGCTCATGTCTTTTTTCCAAGCTTCGATATTTTTATGATCACCAGACATTAAAGTCGCAGGAACTTTCATACCGTCAACTTCTGCTGGCTTAGTAAACTGTGGTGCCTCTAACAATCCCTGAACAAAAGAATCATTTCGAGCTGATTCATTATTTCCTAATACACCTGGAATTTGGCGCGACAGCGTTTCCACCAAAACTAAACTCGGAAGTTCTCCGCCGCATAAGACGTAATCCCCGATTGAAATTTCAAGATCAACATGTTTAGAAATAAATCTTTCGTCGATTCCGGCGTAACGACCTGAAACTAAAACGAGATGCTTTTCATTTCTAAGTTCATTGATGAGACTTTGATTAAGTTGTTCACCTTGTGGACTTAGATAGATGACTTTAGCTTTTTCATCGCGGTTAACTTTACTCAACGTCTGAACCAGTGGCTCATACTGAAGCAATACGCCGTCGGCTCCGCCATAAACGGTATCATCAGCTGATTTGTAGTTTTTAGTTACAGCATCGCGAATATTTAAAATTTCAAAATCAAAAAAAGAATTACTTTGAGCTCTTGCCAACAAACCTGTCGATATATAATTTTGAATGATATCTGGAAATAAGGTTAAGAAACTAATCTTCATCAACGTCTCCGTCGTCAGGATCATCGCTTGTAGAATTAATATCGAGTAATCCCTCTGGCAAATTTGTTTCGACCGTTTTTTCTCCGTGATTAATATTCACAATGAATTCTTTAACAAAAGGGATTTCGTATTCAACGTCTTCATCTACAACAAGCAATAAATCCTGAGCAGTGTTCGAAGAGAATCCTTTAATGAATCCGATAGATCCTGCGGTCTTGTCGATGATTTCAAAACCTTCAATTTCAACTAAGTAAAGACTTTGCTGGTTTTTAGAAATGAAGACACCTTTGTCGACCCAAATTTCTTGACCAATTAAAAGATCTGATTCATTCCGCGTCGTCAGTCCATCTAACACGGCGATGACACCCTCTTTGTGAGGTTTTACGCGATTCAAAGTATAGGTTTTAAAGTCTTTTTCATTTCGAGTGAGATGAATTTTAATTTTAGTCGAAACCCAGGATGTATCTTTAGAGAAAATAAGCAAAAAGACTTCCCCTTTAATTCCATGGGAACCTTTAATCTTGCCAACTTTTCTTAAATTATCATGGTTTGAATTCATACGTTTGTTTTATATCCAAATTTTAAGAGATGTATACCCACAAAATAAAAAAGGAGTCTTTTCAGACTCCTTTTTTTACTTTTTTATGTTAACGATGATTACTCTACGATATCTAAGTGATATCTTTTGTTTAATTTGGTTCCAGCTGCGCGAATGATTGTTCTCATGGCTGCCGCTGTTTTACCTTGTTTACCGATCACTTTGCCAAGATCTTCTTTATCAACTTTAAGAGCTAAAAGTGTCGTTTGTTGGCCGGGAATTTCGTCGACAGAAACATGATCTGGCTTATCAACCAATGACTTTGCCATGTGTTCAACAAGTTCTTTTAAGTTGTCCATGCTTCCCCTTTGTATCAGTCGTTGAGTTACTCTAGT
>CALMPX010000390.1 GCA_937871355.1 uncultured Bdellovibrio sp. | reverse complement strand
GAAGAATCTGCCGTTGGTGCGCGAACTAATCCCAATGGAACACCAGGTTCTCGATCTAATTTGCCCGGGGCTGAAGATAACGCGGGTCAATCAGGTTTTAAACAAGATGTGAATAAAGAAACAAAAACCATTCAGTACGATGTTGCAAAAACTGTTCGTAATATTCGAGAAGGAGCCGGCGGATTAGAAAAAATCAGCGTAGCCGTGTTGGTTGATGGTTTTACGACATCGACGACAGATAAAGATGGTAAAACTGAAACGAAGTGGCAACCACGATCTCCGGAAGAAATGGCTAAGTATGAATCTTTAGTGAAAAGCGCAGTGGGATTTGTAGCAGCTCGTGGTGATTCAGTGAAAATCGAATCGATTCAATTCCAAGCAGAAGATTTCGCGGAAAGCGAAAAGCTATTAACAAATTTAGAAAAGAAAAAACTCGTTCAGTCTTTGTTTAAATGGGGTTTGTTAGGATTCTCATTAGTGTTATTATTTTTTATGGTTGTTCGTCCGTTTATGCAATGGATTACCGATTCGGTCTCCGATTCAGTTGAAGAAATGTTGCCTCGTACGATTGAAGAATTGGAAGAGTTGCAATCAGTCGACAGCGGCATAGCGGGCTTAAGTAATATGTTACCGCTCCTGCAAGAATCCGTCGATCCGGAAAAAGCGGAAAGTGAATTGTTAAAAGACAGGATTATAACTTTAATTGCACGCGATGAAGAAAAAGCATCGAGTGCGATTAATGAATGGATTTCTAAAAAGGAATAGTGAATGAGAAATAACAAGTACGAAAATATTGATTACGATTCACTTCGTGGAATAGATAAAGCCGCTATTTTAGTTAATTATCTCGGACGTGAATCGATTAAAGTTTTACTAAATAAAATGGATGATGGCGATATTCGCAAGCTGATCCATCTCATGTCTAAATTTAAAATTGTGCCTGTGCAGGTGACGAAACGAGTACTCGAGGAGTTCTACGAGACGTTAAATGAATCGGAAGATTTCATATTTTCTGAAAAAACAGGAAGCAAAGAATCTATTGTTGATGCTTTAGGCGAAGAGCGAGCTCGCAGTATAATGGGCGGTTTAAATATTAATTCATCTTCTGGCGGACGCACTTTAGAATCATTAGAAATGGTTGATGCGAAAACTTTATCAACATTCCTCGTGCACGAACACCCTCAGACCGTAGCTGTGATTTTGGCCCATCTCGAGTCTGAGAAAAAAGGAGACGTTTTAAGAAAACTTCCTGAAAGTTTACAAGCTGAAGTTGTTATGAGAATGGCGAGTTTAGATAATATTGATCCTGAACTCATTACAGAAATTGATAAAGTACTTAAAAATCAATTAGCGAATACACACTCAGTGGAACATTCAGTCCTTGGCGGAGTTCAGCCGGTGGCCGAAATGCTTAACGTTATGGATAAAAATACGGAGCAATCAATTATGGCACGTCTCGAGGAGAAAGATCCTCTTTTAGCGGAGGCCATTCGTAAGTTGATGTTTGTTTTCGAGGATATTGCTAAAATAGATGATCGAGGAATTCAAGTTTTACTTAAAGAAATTCCGAATGATCGGCTCTTGCTCGCATTGAAAACGGCGAGTGAAGAAGTTCGCACTAAAATATTTAAAAATCTGTCAACACGTGCCGCTGAAATGTTGAAAGAAGATTTATCGAATATGGGACCAGCTCGCTTATCCGATGTTGAGACGGCCCAACAGGAGCTCGTCAATGCCGCTCGTCGTTTAGAAGGAGAAGGCAAGCTTATGATTACCAGAGGGGGCTCTGAAGATGCAATGGTCTAATATCCACGACCATAACAATCGTAGCGAAGATGCTAAAAGCGAAGAACTGGTTAAAGAGTTTAAGCCACGCATCTTTTCACTTAATAAAAGTGAATCCAATGCGATGTATTTAGCTGAAAAAAAATCAGGATCTGATTTTATTATGAGCGACGTCGTTAAAAAAATTTCCGGCATTGAAGAAATCGAGAAAAAAAATGAACAAGATATTTTTGATCGACGCTTAAATGAAAAATTTAATGAATTAAAAACACAAGCCTACGATGAAGCCTATCAATTAGGATTGCAAAATGGATTTAAGTCAGCGGTCGAACAAAGATTGCAAGAAATTAATCAAGCTGTTGATGACTTTCAAGTCTTAGTTAATTCCATTCACACAATTAAAACTGATCTTGTTCATCAAAACGAGGCTCATATTATGACAACAATTTTTCGCATTGCTGAAAAAATTGCATACGGTCATATAGCGGAAAATCCCGATCTTGTTTTACCAGTCATCAAAGAATCGATTGAATTAGCACAATCCGATGACGAAGTAACAATTTTAGTATCTCCGGAGCAAATTGATTTTATCGAAAATTTAAAAAAATTATCAAATCGTGATTTTGATTTTCTTAAAAATATTCGCTTACAACCATCAAATACGATTGTCAGCGGCGGATGTATCGTTGAGACAAACTATGGAGTTATTGATGCTCAAGTCGAGACTCGAGTCGCAAAAATTTGGACAGAATTATCTCAATCATTGCCAAAAATTAAAAAAATAGCAGGCTAACGTGAATTTAAATTTAGATAAGTATCTTAATATTGTTGATAAAACTCATATAACCGAAGATAGCGGTAAAGTGATCGAAGTGACGGGTTTGTTAATAAAAGGATACTTACCAGGAGCTTGTGTCGGCAGTATTTGCGCTATTCATTCGGGTCAGTCCGGTAAAGAATTATTAGCCGAAGTCGTTGGATTTAAAAATAAACAAGTTTTAATGATGGCCTTAAATGATATGCGTGGCGTTTCCTTAGGCGCGCGCATCACTCTTCATAAATCAATCGCGACTGTCAAAGTCAGCGATGGTCTTTTGGGTCGTGCTATCGATGGATTAGGTTTACCATTGGACGGCGGAGCTGACTTAGAGAATTACTCCGAAATGCCATTGTATGCAGACGTGGTGAACCCTCTTCATCGCGTCCCCATTCGGACAGCGCTCGATGTCGGTGTTCGAGCTATCAATGCCGGTATGACAGCCGGTTGCGGACAACGGGTGGCGATTATGGCTGGTTCAGGCGTGGGAAAATCAGTGCTCATGGGTATGATGGCGCAACAAACTGATGCTGATGTGAATGTCATAGCCTTGATCGGTGAACGAGGGCGAGAAGTCCGTGAATTTATTGAAAATGAAATGGGCCCTGAAGGTATGAAAAAGTCTGTGGTGGTTTGTGTGACGAGCGACCAGAGTCCGTTACTGCGTATGCGTGGAGCTTATGTGGCAACTTCGATTGCAGAATATTTTTCGGGACAAGGAAAAAAAGTTTTACTCGTGATGGACTCAGTCACGCGATTTGCGATGGCTTTAAGGGAAATCGGATTATCTATTGGTGAGCCACCGACGTCTCGCGGTTATACGCCGAGCGTATTTTCAACTTTACCTAAATTATTAGAGCGTGCCGGAAATTTTGAAAATGGTGGCTCGATCACTGGATTCTACACCACTCTTGTTGAGGGTGATGATATGAATGATCCTATCGGGGATACAGTGCGATCGATCGTCGATGGTCATATTGTTCTATCAAGAGCATTAGCTCATAAAGGTCATTACCCAGCTATTGATGTGCTTCAAAGTGCAAGCCGGGTTATGAGCTCAGTAGCAACGGATGATCAAAAAAAATTGAATTTAAAAATGCGAGAAATTTTATCAACCTATAAAGAAGCGGAAGATTTAATTAATATCGGAGCTTATAAAAGCGGAGCGAACCCGAAGATCGATCGATCTATTAAACTAATAGATCCGATCAATGATTTTTTGAAACAAAGCACAAATGATGTTTCAAATATCAACTTAGCGACAAGACACTTAGGAAGTATTTTAGGATAAGTATTAAGTACATAACCAGGACGGTTTATGAAGTTTAAATTTTCATTAGAAAAATTACTTAATCAGCGTCATATTCAAGTGAATTTGGATCGTCGTAATTTTATAGATAAACAAAACGAATATAATGCCGAAGTTGAAAAACTTGAGGACATGATTAAATTAAAAAACGAGGTCCTTGCTCATCGCTATCAACAGGTCACAGGATCCGTGAACTGGCAAAACGACGTGGAACAAATGAATCTTTTTCTTTCTGGACACGACCTCCGGATAGCTAGCCAAAACAAACGTCTTAAAGAACTAGAAAAAGAAGTCGAGTTCTTACGTCAAATTTTGCTGAAAGCCTTAACAGAGGCTAGAATGGTAGAGAAGCTGAAAGTGAAGAAAAAGGAAGCTTTTGTTAAAGAAGCTTTAGCTACTGAACAAAAAGAATTGGATGAAATAGTGTCGATGAGAAATAAACCAATGAATGGAAACAGCTAAATGAAATCAGGCTACGATCAGTTTTTTGTTAAAGCTAAGGAGAACTCAACGCAGCAGCAGTCGACGGGTCAGTCGTCGAAATATGCTCGTTTAGTCGCTCAAAAACGTGCTGAAAAAAACAAAAATAAAAAGTCATTTCCCATTTTGCCGATTTTCTCATTCGGCGCCTGTATTCTTGCGATCTTTTTATTAATTGAAAAATTTGACGATATCGAATCTTATATCAGTAAAATTGAAATTGGCCTGGGTACAGCACAAGCTGAAACAACTCCGGCTGCGACAGAAGCAGCTCAATCTGAAAGTCATGCTAAATCAGCCGAAGCTACGCCAGCGGCTCCCGTCGCAAGCGTAGGTGAAGCTAAAGAAGATAATGCCGATTATTTATTTAAATTAGCAGAACGCAAAAAAGAATTAGATGTTCGTGAGGAAGAAATAAATAAAAAATCAGCTGAAGTGAATAAACAAAAATTAGAAATCGAAGCTAAGTTAAAGCAATTAGAAGAATCGCGTGAAAAAATTGCCAGCATGTTAAAAGAACGTATTACAGCAGATAGCCAAAAGGTGGATAATTTAGTTCAAGTTTACTCAAATATGAAGGCCAATCAAGCGGCTAAAGTATTTGAAACAATGGATGAAGATTTAGTTATCGAAATCTTAAGTCGCATGAAAAAGAAAAGCGCCGCTGATATTTTGAATTTAGTTAAAGTGGAAAAAGCGCAGAAGTTTAGCGAACGTTATGCTGGATATAGAACTCCGGCCAACGAAAGCAATTTACCAGATACAAAAGATAAAGATAATGGCCCTACCGAAACAAAGCAGAAACCTTAACAAAGGAGGAAAGTGTTAGATAAAACTATGGGTGTCATCCCCCCGCGGATTGAACAAAGTAGTTTTCCTGAGAAAAAAACTGAAAACTTAAAGGATAAAAAATCCGAGTTTGAAAGTATTTTAAACCAGTCGAGCCGGCCAAGTAAAAAGGCGGACAAAAAAGAAAAGTCTGATCAGGCACTTGGGGGAACCAAAAAGAAAGTGCAAGATACAGATCAGAAGCTGGTTGATAAATCAGAGAAGACGAAAAAAGGCGATAACGAAACTGAAACAGAAGGAGTTGATAAAAAGAGAAAACAAAAGTTAGTCAATGAAGAGATGGTTTTAGGTAGCATGGCCTCTGTCGAGAGTGCAAATAAAACCCCGGATTCTGAAGTTAATCCGGATAATCTTGAAAAAACTAATTTACCAACAATCGCAGAAGCTAAAGTCACTGCGTCAGCAGAGGTTTCGACGCCTGCGCCTGAAACGAGTCAAATTTCAGACGCAGCTTTGGCGACTCTCGTTGAGGCTCAGCAACAGGGGAACGCTTCTCCTGATCAGAATTTATTTGAAGTTGTTGCTACGCCATTAGAACAGATTCAAAATTCAATGATTTCAGGGCAAGAGCCACCTGATGTCGAAGCTGCTCAGCCTGCGGTTGAAACTCAGTCTGAAATAGAAACTCAGCCTGCGGTTCAAACTCAGTTTGTAGAACAAGCTCAGCCTAAACCTGAATCTCAGTTCGTCCTGAAACCTCAGTCTGTAGCTCAAGCTCAGTCTCAGGTAGAAGCTCGTTTTGCGGTGAAATCTCCGACTGCAGTTGAAACACAAGCTGTAAATGAAGCTCAGGCTGGGGTGCAAGCGCAACCTCAAGTTGAAACGAAGATGCAAGCTCAGGTAGCAGTCGATCAGGTTCAAGCGAAACAAGATCAGCGAGCGCCTGAAGCTTCTATTTTAGCTCAGGCTCAAGTTCAAACAGATAAAGTTCAAACTTTGGAAATCCCGGTGCAGCCTCAATTGCAGGTGGAGGTCGCTCCTGAAGTTAAAGTTTCTGACATTGTTCCTGACAGTAAAATTTTAGAAACTTTGAATCGAGAGCATGTATTCCAAAAGCTGGAAACGCTGAAGAAAACCGAAGTACCGCTCGTAAAAGCTGAATCACGAAATACCATGGATGGCATTTCAATAGCTCAGCCGATTGTACAAGCAAAAACTTCAACGGCGTTTGAATCGGCAGATCAAGGTCAGGATCAACTTAATCATGAGGATAACGAAGCTGTTCAATTAGGAACTGTTCCACAAAATCAAAGTCATGTTGCAAAAGACTTCGCGTCGATATCCGCCACAACTCAGATCAACAAACCTGATGTTACTAAGGATACGGAGGCAGCTAATTTAAAAGAAATTTTAAATCAGGCGCAGTATCTCGTCACAAAAGGTGGCGGCGAAGTTTCTGTTAAAATGACTCCGGAAGGTATGGGTGAAGTCCAGCTTAAGATTATGATGGAAAATGGCAAAATGAATCTTGAAATGAACACGCAGGATAAGAATGTTCAAAAATTGATTCAAGATAGTCTTTCTGATCTTAAGTCGAGTCTAGCTGCACACCAAATAAGTGTGGACCATGTTACACTTAATAATAAGATAAGTACTGTGTACGAAGCTCAAAATACGAGTTCAGCGCAAAACTTCACGGATGCCCATGCACATCATCAATCTCAGCATAGTCATCAACGTGATCAACGACAACAAGCCGGTCAAGTGCTCGAGCACGAGACGATGAAAGCTTTACCGTTGGCGAAGAACGAAATTAACAAAGCCTCGGCCCACAGAGTTTATCAAAATAATAAAGCTAATTCGTTAAATGCGGTGGCTTAAGTGAAACCGCAAGCGGAAGGATTTTTATGTCGGCAATAAATATAAACAAAGGTGTTAAAACTTGGGCTGAGCCTGGGCAAAAAACGGATTTGAGTTTAGAAAAAAATCAGACTCAATTGACCGATGCACAGAAACAGCAATTAGGAGCCGATAATTTAGGAGCTGTTTTAAATAAAGTCAGTGATCCGAATTGGGTTGATCCCTCTAAGCAAGTTCGCGGCACGGGCAATAAAGAAATGGACAAGGATGCATTTTTTAAATTGATGATGGCTCAATTAAAAAATCAAGATCCAACAAATCCATTGAAAAATCATGAGATGGCTGCGCAGCTGGCGCAATTTTCTACTTTAGAGCAAATGTCGAATATGAATACAACGCTAAAAGAAATGAAAGCGGGAAATAAACCGATTGAAGAATTTCAAGCCTTGAACATGATTGGAAAAAAAGTAGCTGGTGATTCATCGAAGCTGGTTCGCAACGACACCGATAAACAACATGAATTTATTTTCAAATTGCCACAAGATGCGAAGGCGACAGAAATTAAAGTGATGAATGCTAAGGGTGATGTCGTTCGTGAGTTCAAGTTCAACCAATTAAAATCCGGTGAAAATAAAATTGTGTGGAACGGTGAAACCCAAGATGGACGCAAGGCTCCGGCTGGTCAGTATTTCTTTCAAACGGAATCAACAGCAATGAGTGGACAGAAGATTCAAGTGAAAACAGATTTTGAAGGTGTGATTTCAGGAATGAGTTTTTCGCCTGAAGGTCCCGTCTTACAGATCGGAAAACAGTCTGTTCGTCTTAAGGACATACGTCAGTTCTCGGACCCAAGTCTTATGAGTAACGACCAGAAAACAAATGATGTTACGGAACTCGACTTGAAAAAGAGCACACATAACGGGCAAACTAATATCAAGGAAGAAACGAAAACTGAAGCGCAGAAAAAAGCGATGTCAGCTTCGACGGAAGACTATTTGGCCGATGTGGGAATGTCGAGTGAGTTGTTGGATAAAGTTCAGAAAGAACTTTCGAAAGCACAAAACAAAGATGAGCCCCAACCAGGAACGCCAACAAAGCCTTCAGCGCAAGCGGATAGTGAATCTGAGCAAGGAACGTTCTAATGGATAAGATGAATACAGCGAGTCAGTTGGCTAACCAACTGAGCCGAATAGAAAGTCTGATTCCAAAAGCTCCGAAAGAGATTTCAAAATCGAATTTGGAGGGAATTAATCCGGGCGCGGTCGGCGAAACAGAATCGTTTAAAGAAGTTTTATCGCAGTCACTTGAGACTCCGGCTCTGGCCTCTGTTAAAGGAAGCCCACTTGAGAAACCAGCGAACGGGATAAAATTTTCTAACCACGCCATCGAGCGCATGCAAACACGAGGGATTAGTTATACTCCCGAAAGATTGCAGAAGTTAGATGAAGCTGTAAAAAAAGCAGCGGCGAAAGGTTCGAAGGATACATTAGTTTTAATGGATGATTCGGCACTGATCGTGAGCGTGAAAAATAATACGGTGGTTACCGTGATGGATAAAAACAACATGAAAGAAAATGTTTTTACCAACATCGATAGCACTGTAATGATATAGATTTTTAATTTTTTAGGGCTGGTCCTCGTAGAGGGGGCCCTTCACGAATGGTTTGTCCGACGTACAAATCATTCATAAACAAATACAAATCATGAATGATTTGTATAAAAACATGGAGGTATCTGATGGCTATTTTATCAGCAATGTGGACCGGTGTATCTGGTATGGCAGCTCAAGGCGAAGCTTTGGGAGTAACGGCAGACAACATTGCCAATTCAAACACAACAGGTTTCAAAGCATCACGCGCAGAATTTCAAGATGTCATGTCTCGAAGCTTAAAAGGTAACGACGGCGGAAATCAATTAGGTCGCGGTGTTCGTATCGGAGCCGTCAATCCACTTTTATCTCAAGGTAGTTTAGATAACACTGATCGTTCAACAGATCTTGGTATTAATGGACAAGGATTTTTTCAAGTTAAAGGTTCTGAAGGTGTGAATTACACTCGCGATGGTTCATTCCATTTCGATAAAAATGGATTCTTAGTGAACAATGATAAACAAAGAGTTCAAGGTTTCTCTGCTAATGATAAAGGTAAAATTGAAAGTAAATTAGGTGATATCAAATCCCCGAATGCTCTAGTGAATGCCACGGCAACAAGTGCTGTAAAATTAGATCTCAATTTAGATTCTCGTAATGTGGCTAATTCTAAAACTTTCGATCCAAAAGATCCGTATAAAACATCACACTACGCCACAGCTGTTGAAATTTATGATTCACAAGGTGATAAACACGTATTAAATGTGTTTTTTAATAAAGGTGAAAATCGTGAGTGGACATATCATGGTATGATCGACGGCAAAGAGATGGAAGGCGGAGCGCCATCTGGTCAGCAATTAGCCCAAGCGGTATCTGGTAAGCTCTCTTTTACTGAAGAAGGTTTATTGAAATCACAAGAGCAAGCTGAATCATCTTTTAACTTCGTTGGCGGAGCCAAACAAAATCAAGCTGTTAAATTAAATTTTGGTGATGATATTATGTCTGGTGGTAAAGGGGTAGCCGGAACGAAGCAGTTCGGTAAAGACTCAGATATTATTTCTTGGAACCAAGATGGGGCGTCTGCCGGAATGGTGACAAACTTATCTTTCAATGATGATGGTATCTTATCGGCTTCTTATTCTAACGGACAAGTTTTAGATTTAGGCCAAATTGTTTTAGCCAAATTTGAAAATCCAGAAGCCTTGTTAAAAATTGGTGGAAATTTATTTAAACAGTCTCGTGATGCCGGTGAACCATCGATTGGTATTCCTCGTCTATCAGGTCGTGGATCATTGATGGCTAAATCACTCGAGAGATCGAATGTTGACTTGGCCGGAGAGTTCGTAACGATGATCGCAAATCAACGTGCGTTCCAAGCCAATTCAAAAGCAATCACGACATCAGATGAATTAATGAACGAAGTGATCCAACTTAAAAGATAATAAGGTCACTTATTAAGTAATTAAAAACCCATGTTACGCGTCAGAAAGGCCACTCGAAAGAGTGGCTTTTTTATTGGAAAAAGGGTAACTTGAAAAATATGAAAAAGACAATTCTCAGCGGAAGCACCGTCACAGGCGATCTTACTTTAGGCAACTACATCGGAGCCATTAACAATTGGACCAAGCTTCAGGATGAATATGATTGTCTTTATTTCTTAGCCGATCTACATGCCTTAACGGTGCAACAAGATCCCAAAGTTCTTAAAGAGCGGACTTACAGCTTTTTAGCTCAGTATGTGGCTTTAGGTTTAGATCCACAAAAAAATATTATTTTTGCTCAGTCTCACGTTCACCAGCACACAGAACTTTCATGGATACTGACGTGTTTGACCCCTATGGGTAATTTGAACCGCATGACTCAATTTAAAGAAAAATCAGAAAAACATAGTAAAAATATTAATGCCGGTCTGTTTACCTATCCCACCTTGATGGCGGCCGATATTTTATTATACCAAGCAGACAAAGTTCCCGTCGGAGAAGATCAAAAACAACATATCGAATTATGTCGTGATCTCGTGACCTATTTCAGTAACCGCTATGGTGAAGGTATTTTGAAAATGCCCGAACCGTTCATCGCTAAAATGGGAGCGCGGATCATGTCTCTTCAAGATCCATCAAAAAAAATGTCGAAATCAGATGAGAATGAAAAGAATTTTATAGCGGTCATTGAAGACGCAAAAAAAATTGAAAAGAAAATTAAATCAGCCACGACCGATTCAGATACCGTGATTAAATATGACTTGCAAAATAAACCTGGTTTAGCCAACTTACTGACGATTTACTCGGTCCTTAGTGGAAAAAGCTATGAAACTTTAGAAAAAGACTACGAAGGAAAAATGTACGGTCATTTGAAAGTGGATCTAGCAAATTTAGTCGTAGAAACTTTAGCACCGGTTAAAGCCAAGTATGATGATCTGATGAAAAATCGTGATTACCTAGATCAATTATTTAAAATTGGAGCCGACAAGGCCAGTCAGCGCGCCCAGGTGACATTAGATAAAGTCTACACAGCGGTGGGATTAGTTCCACGTCAGTAATTAAATGAAAAATAATATTAAAAATACGAAATCAAAAAAAATGTCTCTTAATTATGGAAACATGAATCGATCTATTCATGTGAATCGAAGTGACTCGAATAGTCT
>CALMPX010000389.1 GCA_937871355.1 uncultured Bdellovibrio sp. | reverse complement strand
ATCAGTTTGCTTGACGAAGGCCGGTCCGCCCGAGTCCCCATGGCACGAACCTGTATCTTTAGATTGATCAAAAACGATATCTTTTCCTGCATCTGACACAAGTTTCACGATGTTTTGGTTTTCAACTTTACGCAAGATTCCTGATGTAGGAGTTTTTTCAGGAACAGCAGTAATCACTGGCTTTTTAGTAATAGGATCAATAATTAATTTATTTACGATCGAATTCGCTACGCCGAAACCAGACAGAATGGCTGTTTTTGCGTTTTCGATTGTTGTCATATCAGAAGATGAAGCTAATTTTGCGAACTGAAATGTTGTCGGAGCATTCGTAGATAATCTTAACAATGCAATATCATTCCAAGAAATAGAATCAGTTTCCATTGAATTATTAAACCCTTTAAGGAAGTCTTGATTAACAAGGATTTTATCAACAAAAATAGCATCTTTAAAATCAAAATTTGTGAGATCTTGAGTTAAGTCTAATTTGAAATTAACGGCAATAGCAACTAAGACAGAGTCTGTGCTCATTGAAGTTGAGCAGTGTGCGGCGGTTAAAACGATATTTTTATCGATGAGTGTTCCAGAACAAATGCTCAATGAGTAAGACGCATTAGGGTCTACGCTGCCGTCTGGCTTGATATTCGCTGCGTCTGTCGAAAAGCCGACTAAACCAACAATCCCATTTTCTTTTTGAAACGTTTCTTCAGCTAAAACACCACCAAATATTTTAGAACTGTTGCTGGTCGACGTATTTAAAGTATTCGACGATTTGTTTTGTTTAGAGCAGCTGGTGAAAGTCAAAGTAGCCATCGATAATATTAAAATATTTATTTTTACAGTTGTCATTTTTCCCTCGTTTTTTGTGATAGATACCGCACATCCAAAGACAATACAATATAAATAAAAAAATCCCCTTAAATTTTTAAGGAGATTTTTTTAAACATAAAATATTTTTATAAAAATTATCTAGCTTTTAACAAAGCCGTTTTATTTGCGTCAATCCAAGCTAAATGAGAAGCAACATTGGTGTAGATCGCTTTTTCATTACAGTTCCCGATGAAATTTGTTCCTCGGCTGGTTACCCCAACTTGTAATAAAGAACCGTCAGCTTGTTTAAGGAAGGCCGGACCACCAGAGTCTCCGTGACAAGCTCCTGTTGAATTACTTTGATCTAAAAGAATCTCTTTGTCGTTGATTTGTGGAAGAACAGGAATGTTTTCAATTTTTCTTAGGACGCCAGATGTTTCAGATTTTTCTTGTACAGGAATAACTTCAAGTTCGCCGGTTTTAGGATCTACTTCTGATTTATTGACGATCGCTGTGGCGATGCCAAAGCCTGATAGGATCAATTTGTTTTTTTCTAAGACTCGTGCGCCATTAGAATCTTTTGGAAGTTGAGCTAGTTTAAAATTTGATGGGGCATTTGTTTTTAGACGAATCAAGGCAATGTCATTCCAAGCAGCTGTGTCTGCTGATTCTTCTGTAACACCTTTGAGGAAGTCGGCATTTCGAGCCACTTTGTCAGCGGCGATCGAATTTCTTAAGCTGCCTGAATTTAAACTTTTTTGAATATCTGGAATAAAGTAAACATCAATTTTTGTGATTTTAGATCCTGGTTCGGCTTGAAGACAGTGAGCGGCTGTTAACACAATTCGTTTATCAATCAAAGTTCCTGTACAGATAGAAAGCCCACCAGAGAATAAACCTTGAGATGTGATGGCTAAAGCGACGATTCCGTTTTGTTTTTGGAAAGTCGATGTGGCGCTCACTCCACCAACGATATGAGAAGTGTCTTGAGCAGAAATTTCATTTCCTGTCGAAACTGTGTTTTGAGTTTGAGGAGCACAGCCTGTGTAATAAAGAGAGAAAACCAAAGTTGAAGCCACTGTCAGCGCATTTAGTTGAGTCGTTATTAATTTCATATTTTCCCCCATTTTGAGATACGTCTTTGTATCTTCGACAAACCCCATATCTGTCGTTGGAGACTATTAAACCCATTTTGGAACCGCGCTCAATTCAAATGTAAAAATGTTAGCCATAAATTTTATTTATGTCAAAAAAGTAGACAATTTTTTTTATAAAACATGAGTTATTTCAGCCAGTTGCTTTTTGACTAGATTTTTTTAAAGCTTTCGGTTGCTTCAATTAAAGCAGAGCGAATACCTACTTCGCCGGCAGAGTGGCCGGCATCGGGTATTATTTTCAGGGTGGTCTCGGGCCAAGCGCAGTGCAAATCCCACGCACTGCGAGCCGGACACACGACATCGTAGCGACCTTGAACGATGGTGCAGGGAATATGTTTAATCCGATGAATATTTTCAATCAACCAGTTATCTGTTTTGAAGAAAGCATTATTGATAAAGTAATGACATTCAATGCGAGCGAATTGAAGCGCAAATGTTGGATCATCAAAATCATCAATGGCACTGGCATCAATGATCAATCGAGACGTGGCGGCCTCCCATTTACTCCATACTTTGGCAGCGCTCAAGCGAATAGTCATATCTTCATGGGTTAAGCGTTTGTAATAGGCTTTGATAAAATCGTGTCTTTCGTCAATTGGAATATGATTTTGATACCCTTCCCAGATATCGGGAAAAATATGCGAAGCGCCTTCTTGATAGAACCATTTTAATTCAGAAGGACGACATAAGAAAATTCCACGAAGGATCAGGCCTGTGACTCGTGTTGGGTAAGTTTCAGCATAAGCTAAGGTCAAGGTCGATCCCCAGCTGCCACCAAAGACATGCCATTTTTCAATATTCAAGTGAGCTCGGATTTTCTCGATGTCTTCAACTAAATCCCATGTCGTATTGTCTTTGAGCTCAGCGGCCGGAGTTGATTGACCTGATCCTCGTTGGTCGAAAAGAATAATATAATAATGTTGAGGATCGAAATAACGACGAAGATCAGGATAAGTTC
>CALMPX010000388.1 GCA_937871355.1 uncultured Bdellovibrio sp. | reverse complement strand
ATTCCGGTCATGAATCAAATGGTTTTATTAAATGGTGTGAATAATCACCCTGCGATTGTTCAGGCTTTATCGCGTCGTCTGTTATTTTTACGCGCTAAACCTTATTATATGTTTCAGTGCGATCCTTCGCAAGGAACGGATTACTTAAGAACATCGATTGAGGATTCGCTGCAAATTCAAAAAGAATTGTGGGGGCATCTATCCGGATTGGCCATGCCGAATTTTTCGGTGGATATTCCCAGCGGTGGTGGAAAAGCCTATTACACGCCTCAGTTTGAAGTCTCACGCGATGAAAGTTCTCGTCATTACATCGGATGGGACGGGGTACCGGCTGAATACGTCAATCCTCCGGCATCGCAAATTATAAAACCACTGGATGTGGAAGACTACTTGTCTGAGTGGGAAGAGCTTAAGAACGCGAAACAATAGTTTTGCATTATTAAGTTTAAACTTTTTCTAAACGGGCGTAGCGCGCGATGAATTTTTTAATGGTCTTGTCTTGAAACATCACGCTGATCTTTAAATCATCGTTAGCACCTTCAAGATCGAAAATAGATCCCACACCAAAGGTTGGATGACGAACGCGCTGGCCTTTGCTGTAGCCTGATTTTGATTTACTTGTATCTGACCCAGAGTAACTTTCAGAGTAATCATCATAGTTTGGAAAATTTTGCGAATCATCATCTTGTGATTGACCACGAGATCCGTAACGACTGGCAAATGACGAGGGACTTGATGAGGTAACGCCAGATGAATATTGAATGAGGTTTTTTGGAATCTCATTGATGAAGCGCGAAGGAAGATTCATTTGCTCTTGCCCCCAGACACGGCGAATTTGCGTGTGGGTCATCCATAATTTTTCACGAGCTCGGGTCATTCCGACGTAGGCCAGTCTTCGTTCTTCTTCGATGCCTGATTCATCGGTGTCATCAGCGCGCGTCGAAGGGAATAAGTTTTCTTCGCAACCAACAATAAAGACATAGGGATATTCGAGACCTTTTGAAATATGTAATGTCATCATGGTCACGGCATTGTATTCAGCGTCTTGTTTATCTAAATCCGAGGCTAAAGCTAATTCTTCCAGGTAACCCGCAATCGAGGCATCATCGCCGCGTTCTTTTTCGAATTGGACGATGGCATTACTTAATTCTTCTAAATTGCTCAGACGAGCTTCAGCTTCCGGTGTATTTTCTTTTTTGAGCATGACTAAGTATTCCGTTTTATCGAGAACGAGTGGATAAAAGTCAGAAAGTTTATAATGGTTTTGTTGAACCATGAGATCATCAATGATGTCGGCGAAACGACGAAGTTTGCTGGTTGTGCCCGCGTTGAATTCACGATGTTCCACGGCGTATTTGATGGCTTCAAAGAACGTGATGTTTTGTTCTATACTGAGGTGATCGAGTTGTTCGACGGTGGTTTTTCCTATTCCACGGGCCGGCACATTGATAATTCTTTTGGCGGCGATGTTATCACTGGGGTTTACCGATAAACGGAGATAAGAAATCATATCTTTGATTTCAGCCCGTTCGTAGAAGCGCATACCGCCAATCAAACGATAGGGAATAGCTAAAGCCCGAAGTTGCTCTTCGAGGACACGGGACTGCGCATTGGTGCGATAGAAAATGGCGTAGTCATTGAGATTGTTGTGACCACTTGAAATCAAACGCTGGATTTCTTTAGATACAAACTTAGCTTCATCGTATTCGGTGCGTTCTTGTCGAATTTGAATCGAATCACCATCTGAATTATTGGTAAATAAAGTTTTATCTTTTCGTTCTGTATTATTTTGGATGACGCTGGTTGCGGCATTAACGATATTTTTCGTAGAGCGGTAATTTTCTTCTAGCTTGATCATTTTAGCATTCGGAAAATCTTTTTCGAAATTGAGGATATTTGAAATGTCAGCTCCGCGCCAAGAGTAGATGGATTGGTCTTCGTCGCCGACCACACAAATATTGTGGTGAGAGCCCGCCAGCATCTTAATTAATAAATACTGGATGTGATTGGTATCTTGATACTCGTCGACCATGATGTATTTAAATTTTTCTTGGTAAGCTTGTAAAAGACCTGGATACATACGAAAAAGCTCATAGGTTTTCAATAAAAGATCATCAAAATCCATGGCGTTCGCTTTTTTCATTTCGATTTCATATCGGGTGTAAACTTCTAAAGTTTTTTGATCGACGATGTTTCTCGAATTATTGGCTTTTAAGTTTTCAGGCTGTAGGCCTAACATTTTACTGTGACTGATCCGGCTTTGAAAACTTTTCGGTGGATACATCTTGTCATTTAAGTTTAAGGCCTGAAGAACTCGTTTGATCAGAGAAAGCTGATCGCCAGAATCGTAAATGGTAAACGGTTTTTTATAATCCAACATTTCAACATGTTGACGTAAGATACGCACACAGAAAGCATGGAAAGTATTAATCCAAAGATGACTCATAATCGGGACTTGAATTTCAGATAATAATTTGTAAATTCGGTGTTCCATTTCTTTGGCCGCTTTATTTGTAAAAGTAACGCAAAGAATTTCATCGGCAGCCGCTTTTCCATTTCCAATAATATGGGCCATACGATGAGTCAGTACACGAGTTTTACCAGAACCTGCGCCAGCTAAAATCAATAACGGTCCATCCATCGTTTCAACAGCATCTTTTTGTGGAGGATTAAGATTTTTAAGCAAAAATTCAGATAAATTCATGTCCCGTTTTTTACACTAGAACCGAGGGGGTGTCGAACTTTTTGACGACTTTTTGAGTGACGGTGAGTGTCTCAGAATACAACAATTCATCAGATAGTTCCTTTTAAAAAGCATATAGACCATTAGAAATGGAATGAAATTCGCTATAGTCAATGCAGAGGTATTTTAATGGCACGTTCAATGATCAACAAAACTCTATATAATGCAGCTCTATGGTCCATCAGTTTAGCTGTATTTTCATGTCAACCGCAGACGCCGGTCTCGGATGCGAATGGTAATTTAAAAGTCATGATTCCTGTGGTGGCTCAGAATCTTTCCAATGATTCGAGTCAATTAGAGACGGTCACGCTTAAAAACATTTCAAGTCTTAAAGATGTTTCAGGTTCCTATGTTCAATTTTATTATGCTCCAGGAGGCGAAGCAGGAGCTTTAACCGGTTCAGCGCCTCAATCACGTTTTATTCGTACCAGTAAAGATGTGTACGTACCGTCTGACTCCATCACACAGCAAATGTTTTCGTTGTATTATCATATTCAAAATTTAAATGATTTTAATGCCGAGATATCACCGGAACTGAAACAGACCCAACCATTCCAAATCGGACTGAATACGCAGGTTTCTGGTAATGCGACGACAGGGAGCAACAACGCCTTTTTTGACGGAGAATCAAAAGCTTTATTATTCGTGCCCTACACGTTGAACAATATTCCCATCAGCGTTAATAGTGGAATTATTGCTCATGAGTTTTTTCATTCTATTTTTTTTAAGCATGTTTTAAGTGAGTTTAATATTCGTCAAGAATCTATCATGCAAGCGTCTTCCGATAAAAAACTAGCGTCGAAAGTGTTTTATTTTAATCAGACATATATTCGCGGATTAAATGAAGGAATCGCTGATTTCTGGGGTTGGCTCTATACCAATAATACAAATTACATTAGCATCTCGCTACCTAAATTCGGTGATGATCGTAAGTTAGAATTAGCCGATAATTTAGTGGGTCAGATCGAAACAGCTGGAGATATCGAAGATCGTGTCATTGAAGCGCAGGATCTGTCTAATAATCCCACGGAATATCTATCGTCATATATTTATCATGTGGGAACTCCGCACGCGCGTTTTTTAAAAGCACTCACGCAAAAAATAATTACCGAGAATAAATCAGCTAAAGGAGCTTCTTCGGCCAAGATAACCATGGCTAAAGCGATTTACGCTTACCTCAAGATGCTATCAGTAAAGACTTCGGCTTATAAAAGCACGGATATCGTAGCGGCTGATGATTTGTTTAAGTTTTTTGCTCAGCCGAAGTTGTCAGGTCTTACTTTGTCGGTAGATCAATGCGATTTTGTTTTAAAATATGTCGATACAAAAGATAAATCATTAAAATCGAATCTTTGCCAAGTAACTCCGGTTGTTGCAGACAATAAAACAGATGGTAAAAATGAATAGAGCTTTATTTATTATTCTGAGTTTATTGATGATGAATAGCGCCCAGGCTTCTGCCAATGAATTGCATATTTTTGCTCCGGGCATGCAGTTTCGTTTTGAAAATGACTCAGATCAAACAGTTAAGAATCGTCAGTACCGCAATTACAATTTATCAGCCGTCGTTTTTGATGATTATATGGTCGGCGGAGAATTCAATCAACGCTCAGATCATTCAGGAAATGACGCTTTAAATATTAAAACTGAGTTTCAAGAATTCAATTTGTACGCGGGATACTTTATCTA
>CALMPX010000387.1 GCA_937871355.1 uncultured Bdellovibrio sp. | reverse complement strand
TATGTTAGAAATTAAAAATTTACATGCGAGCGTCGAAGACAAAGAAATTTTAAAAGGCCTCAATCTTAAAGTTAATGCCGGTGAGGTTCACGCCATCATGGGGCCCAATGGCTCTGGTAAAAGCACCTTGTCAAAAATTATCGCCGGCCATCCGGCCTATCAGGTGACAGCAGGTGAAGTCAAATTTGAAATCAATTTTAAAATGCAAAACCTATTGGAACTTGAGCCTGATGTTCGCGCTAAAGAAGGGGTTTTTTTAGCTTTTCAATATCCGATCGAAGTTCCCGGTGTGAGTAATTTTAATTTCTTACAAACGGCCTTTAATTCAATTTTACAGTATCAAGGTTCTGAACCGATGATGGAAGAAGATTTTAGAAAATTCGTCACTGAGAAAATGAAACTCGTTAGTATGAAACCTGAATATATCGATCGCGCCGTGAACGTCGGATTCTCTGGCGGAGAAAAAAAGAAAAACGAAATTTTACAAATGGCTGTTTTGTCACCTCGTTTGGCTTTGCTAGATGAAACAGATTCAGGCTTGGACATTGATGCTTTACGTGTAGTCGCTGATGGCGTGAATAAAATTAAATCCAAAGATAATGCGATTATTTTAGTGACTCACTACCAACGATTACTCGATTACATTAAACCTGATTTTGTTCATGTGCTGGCTGGAGGAAAAATTATTCAAACAGGAGATGCCAGCTTGGCTCTTGAGCTTGAGAAAAAAGGCTATGATTGGTTGATGTAATATGATGAATAAAGAAAAATTTCTCAGCTTTAAACAAAATCATCCCTTGGATAGCATTATGGCGACTCAAATGAGAGACCGTGCTTTTGAAAACTTCACAACCAACGGTTTCCCTTCGAAAAAGGATGAAGCCTGGAAATACACCTCGCTGACTCATCTTAAAGATGTGAACTTTGATTTGGCTACAGATGAAAATACTCTCAGCCACGAAGATATGAAATGGGTCTCAGGACAACTTGATTCTTCGTATCTTAACGTTGTTTTTACGAATGGTTTTTTTAATTCGACTTTATCAGATGATGTGGATGACTTCCTCAAGGTTGAGGAAGTCAATGTTGACGATTTTAAACCGGTGGCTTCCACAGAACAAAAAGTCATTTCGTGGTCTCAAGCTTTTTCAAATCAAAAATTTATATTTGAAGTTTCTAAATTAAACCAGACACAGCAAGTGATTCAGTTTACATTTTTCCAAAGTCATGGAAAAGCTTTGTTTGTAAATCCAATGACAGAAATTAATTTAAAAGAAAATACCTCAACTAAAATTATTTTTAATTACGTGAGTCGAAATCACTCAGGCTGTTTGATCAACAGTCATGCTCACATTAAATTGGCGCGACAGGCGAATCTTCAGTTTTTGCAAATACAAAATGAAGCTCTGGTCGATACACATTTATCACGTGTTATTTTTGATTTGGCAGATCAAGCGCAACTGACATCGCTGGATTTGTCTTTGGGTGGAATTCTGGCACGGCATTACCTTCAAGTGAATTTTAATGGAGAACATGCGCAAGCAGGTGTTTACGGAGTGATCGCTTTGGGCGGCAGACAACATTCTGATCAGTATACCTTTATTAATCACGTGAAAGGTTTGAATAGCTCGATTCAAAAATATAAATCTATTCTAACGGATCAATCGAATTCAATTTTCCGGGGCCGCGTTCGTATTGAACAAGACGCACAAAAAACCAATTCAGAACAATTAAATAATAGTTTAATGCTCAGCCGTGAAGCGAATGTCAGCAGCATTCCGCAATTGGAAATTTACGCCAACGATGTTAAAGCCGGACATGGATCCACAGTCGGACAATTAAACAAAGAAGAAATGTTCTATTTTCTAAGTCGCGGTGTTGATCAAGTCACTGCAACCAAAATGCTAGCCTACGGTTTTGTGATGGAGATGGCCTCGGTTTTTGAAAATTCTCAGTTGAAAGAAAAAGTTTCAAATGTTCTGAATGAAAAATTAAACGGAATGCTAAAATGAATAATCTAAATAATGTCCGCGATCAATTTCAAGCGCTTTCTCAGATGGTCAACGGTAAGCCGCTAGTTTATCTCGATAGTGCCGCGACGACTTTGAAACCCACAGTTGTGGTTGATCGTATCGCTCAGTTTTATGCTTTTGAAACGGCCAACGTTCATCGAGGGGCTCATTACTTAGCGGATCTTGGTACAACGCACTTCGAATCAGCTCGTCACACGATTAAAGAATTCTTAGGAGCGGCATCGACAGAAGAAATTATTTTTACCAAGGGAACAACAGAAGGCATTAATATAATTGCTGACTGTTATGGAATGAATTTTTTAAACGAAAATGATGAAATCGTAATTACCGAATTAGAACATCATGCTAACCTGGTCCCTTGGCAAAACTTAGCTTTAAAGAAAAAATTAAAATTGAAATATATTCCTGTTTTACTCACGGGTGAATTAGATCTGACAACTTTAGATCAAATAATCACGAGCAAAACAAAATTAGTGGCTTTTTCCGGTTGCTCTAACACCATGGGAACATTTTTACCTATCGAGCTCATCATCAAGAAGGCTCAGTCAGTTGGTGCTGTTACCGTCATGGATGCCGCTCAGGTGGTGGCACAAAGACAGATTAACGTGCAACAACTGGATGTCGACTTTTTAGTTTTCTCGAGTCATAAGTTATTTGGACCATTTGGTTTCGGCGTATTGTACGGAAAAAAAGAACGGCTTGAACGAATGCCCCCGTATCAGTTCGGCGGAAGCATGATTTCTGAAGTCACCTTCGAAAAAACCACTTATAATAGTCTTCCCTATAAATTTGAAGCCGGCACGCCTCATATCGCCGGAGCAATTGGTACCGAAGCTGCGATCAATTTTTTCACCGCTTTAAAATATGACGATTTATTACAGCATGAGCAGGACTTATTAAAATATGCCACATCCTCTTTGTTAACTATTCCCGAAGTTAAAATCTTTGGTGAAGCGCGCGACAAAGCCTCGTTGATCAGTTTTAATTTAACAGGAGCGCATCATTCCGACGTCGGACAAATTCTAGATAAGCAAGGTATAGCTGTGCGCGTGGGTCATCACTGTACTCAGCCCTTGTTAAAAAAGTTTGGCTTAACCGGAACGATACGGGCCTCATTTTCAATATATAATACGCGAGAAGATGTGGACAAGTTGGTGGAAGGCATCAATAAGGCAAAAAGGATGTTATTATGAGTGAAGTTTTAATTCGTGTGCAAGCAACTCCAAACCCATGCGCTTGGAAATTTATTCTGGATCGTCCCGTCTTAAACGACGGCAAAGCGACCTATTCAAATATTGAAGAATCATCTCACAATCCTTTAGCCAAAGCTCTGTTTGATTTACCTGGAGTTAAACAAGTTCATTATTTTCAAAACGTGATTACGGTCACCCATGCTTTTGATGTCGATGCAGAAGCCATTAAAGGCGATATCTGTGCCGTAGTTCAAACTCGCATGTCGATTCATAATCCGAATCAAACAGTGCTTGATGAAAAAAAAATAGCACGTCAAAATTTGTCTCCTGAATTACAAAAAATTGAAGAAATATTGGATCGTACCATTCGGCCGGGCCTACAAGGTGATGGTGGTGATATCGAAGTGATCAAATTCGAAGACGACAAAGTCTACGTGATGTATCAAGGAGCCTGTGGAACCTGCCCGAGTTCAACCACCGGTACGCTGATGGCGATCGAAGGAATACTTAAAGACGAGTACGATCCCAAAATTGAAGTCATACCGCTCTAAAAGGTGCCAGGCCTTATTTTTCCCGTCAGGAAAAATAAGGCCTGGCACCTTAAGAATTATTTTATTATATTACCCAAATCAAATTTCTTACTACGAACGGATTGGGTTTTAATTTTTCCGTTACT
>CALMPX010000386.1 GCA_937871355.1 uncultured Bdellovibrio sp. | reverse complement strand
CTGATAAATATTTAACGACGTATAATGCTCGTCCGGCTAAAGACAGCCCGCCGACAGAAAATCCACCGGTGGTTGTGGTTCCTGTGGATCCAAATCCAGGCGGCCCGGTTGTGGTGAACCCAACGACTCCGCCGGTTCAGCCTCCGGTAACTGGAGAATCATTACGTCAGTGTTCGGCCGACGAGTTTTCGAATTTATCAAGTTCGATGTCTTCGGTGGATTTAGCCACGACACAAATTTCTAAACAAGGTGAATCTTCCAGCTGGAAATATGACAGTGATGCGATTGCTAATGCGTCATTGGGAGCAAAGTCTTGTGAAACTTTGATTGCTTATCATGATCAAAATCCGTGTCAGCGTACGGTTACGAAAGCCGACGGTTCTAAAGCTCTACGTCAGTATACCGGGGCCAGTTTAAGACAGCGTTGTGAAAAAGCGCGGACTTATTTTTATGAGTTTGTTCAAAATAAAACAACTCTGAATTTTAAAAACGCGGATCTTTATTTAGATGTATCAGGTTTTGCAACAAAAGTATTTGAACGTGATTATATCAATGAAATTCAAGGTTGTCGCGTGGAAAACCGTTCAGGACAACCGATCGATTACTCGGGATCGAGCCAAGCTTTAGTTAAAGACAGTCGTGGTTTTGAAGCTAAAATGATGGTTTTAGAAACGGCAGAGGGTTTAGTTATCCAATGTTACGGTTTAAACATCGACGGACCATTTAGCAAACGTGAAGTCGTTAAAGTTTTACGCGACGAAGGCACGAATATGCCTTTAAGTTATCGCCTCAAATAGTTTTACTTTTCTTTAAAATTTCGTTTAAATCAGCAGTATGAAATACATCATACTGCTTTTTTTATTTTCCGGTTGTGCTAATTATATGTTAAAAGAACGCTGCGAGAAAACCAATTGGTTTAATTATTCTCAAAGCGTGGCTTACTCCGGGAAATACCTCGAAGAAGATGGTTTTGTTAAAGACTGTAAAGGGGTGGATCGCACCAATTCACAGCAGCTCGATTTAGGGTTTAAACTCGGTCGTGAAAAAATGTGTACTTACGATGAAATGTATCGTCGGGGCAAAGAAGGCCAGCCCGTTTATTTTAATTTTTGTGATTCGCTTTCAAAATCTCAGATGAAACTAAAATACGATGAGGGTTTGAAAATTTTTTGCACAGAATCAAATGGTTTAGTTTATGGAAAATCAGGAGCTGTGTATTTAAAAGTATGTCCGATGACCAGTGAAGTATCTTTTATGAATGGTTACCGTCCCGGGCGCACGCAGTATTTAGCTTTATTAATTCAGACGAAGAAAAGTGAAATTCTTCAAATGGAATCAAACTACATCGAACTCATTCGTCGTGAAACCACCGCCAATATCCAGTATAATCAAATTCCTTCAGGTCAGCACTGCGGAAATCGCGAAATCTACAATGAAGAGACCAAGAAAAAAATGATTGTGACCATCTGTGAAGTCGATAGTGTTATCAGCAGCCAGCGTAGCCTGGTGATTGAACAGTTAGATCGTATTCGTCGCGAAATGTATCAGTCGCGTATACAAAAGCAGAAGCTCTCTGAAGAGATCAAAGTCGCTGAACAAGAATTATTAGTTTTAAAATAAACTTAGAAAAAATTTGGGAATGACCCCAGAATCAAATCTGTGGGGCTTTTCAAGGTGTTCTTCCAAGGCGATTTCAAAGTTGTCTTTGAATTCTTAAAAGGTCACTCCCTCATTTATATTTAAACGTCCTTAGGGAAGGGCACGATTGTTATGTCGTGATTCAATCCTGATTTAATTTTTATTTTTTCTCAAACTATTTTTATTTTTCATTTTTGCATCAGAGTTACCAACATAAACAATGTTGATAACTTATTTTTTAAATTATTTTTATTTATCTCACTAGATCTAGTGAGATTTTTTTCATTTTAAATTATTTTTAATTAAAATAGTGTTGAAAACTTTGTTTGAAAGTTAGTTATCAACAGTTTCTGGTTGGTTTCTCATGTGATCAGCTAATTTTAATAAGGAATGAAGCAGTTCGCTGCGTAGTGGTTCTTGAATTTGTAGTTGCTCAAACGCCATTGTCATACACAACATCCACTGGTCGCGAGCTGACTTATCAATCTGGAAAGTCATATGGCGCGCGCGTAAGCGGGGATGTCCAAAATTTTTTTCAAACAATTGAGGTCCGCCGAGCCAACCAGATAAAAACATAAATAATTTTTCTTTCGAATTCGTCAAATCAGACGGATGCATGGCTAATAATTCTTTGGCTTCAGGAAGGACGCTCATCACGTCGTAAAAAGTGTAGGCTATTTTTTGAATCATTGGTTCGCCACCAAGAAGATCGTATATGTTATGATTTTTCATGGATAAATTGTATTACAGAGCGCCTCACTGGTATATCGTCTTTTAAATAGAGAAATATTTTACATGCTTGTTTGACCGCTTTTGCCATGAAAGGGGCTATGTGCATTATAGCCAAGCTGAACCCTGTTGAGCATTCCCTCAAGAAGGCTCAAGCGCAGGCTAAAATTTCATCTTGTCAGCTCATTATAAGCTTTGCTATGACTACAGAAATTATCGGACTCTTGGGTTTGACTTGGATTAATATTTAACTGTTTCATCAAAGGATTAAATATGTATAAATTTTTATTTCTCATTTGTTTTTTACTCGTAACAAAATCCTTTGCAGTTGATACTTGTCATCAGTTTTATCAAGAAAGAGTTGATTTGAACAAAGCTTATAAAGCTTACGATTGTTATTTACAACTCGTTGAGATAGACGAATCTATAAGTGAGTCTTTATTTTTATCTGCAACACGAATATATAATCATGAAACTGATAAAGATAAAAAAATAAAACTCATGTCAAGCATGCTTGCATGGATAGAAAAAAAACCTGCAATCAAAAACTATAAGTACTGGCGAGCCGTTTTTCTTACATTTTATTCCGAACAAAAAGATAAGGGGAAAATAATTCCTTCAGAGAAAACTTAAATGAAATTAAACAGCTTTTTAATGATACCAATAGCGAAGACCCTTCTTGTAATCGATTCGGAGCCGCCCGCAATTTAGGAATTATGTATATGAAGATGCCAGCTGTCGTCGGTGGAAATGATGGTCTTTCAAAAGATTTCCTCGAACAAGCTTATCAAGGTGATTCTCAGTTTACTTTAACTCAACTGTGGTTAGCTAAATTAAATATTAAAATAGGTGAACCAGAAACTGCTAAAATATTTTTGAATTCCATTATAAACATTCAACCTAATGATATTGATCAAAATTGGATTCCTGAAACTTTAGAAGACCAAGCTGAGGCACTAAAATTATTAAAAACTTTATAATTTTATTTTTTTTGGTTTATATATCTTTCGCGGCAAATGCTCAGCTCGTTCCTAATTACATCAGTGTACAAGCTCGGTCGCTTCCTCAAGGACGATGGTTAGTTGGTTATAACCAATTTAAAACACCTGTCGGAAGTAATTTTGACTCCTATGGAAAGTACGACGCTTTTTCTGAACAAAAAAAAATGCACTTAAAAGCTCAAACTTTAATTCAAGATGACCCTTTGCGTGGTCCGGCCTTAGAAGGTTTACTATCAAGCTACAATGTTCAGAGCTCAACGGTTTTAGGTACGTATGATATTTATCTTAAAGGAGATATTGCGGCGGATATTTTTACCATCGGCTATGGTATTTCTGATACTTTAGGAATTTATATCACCGCACCGTATTTAAAATGGGATATGCAGACAGCCTTCGTTTTTAAAAAATCTGAAAAAATGATTCAACTATTAAATCAACTTAAGCAAGACGGGCAAGCCCAAGCGGCAGTGGACTTAGAAACCGGAGTTTCGGCCGGCGTCGTCAATGCGCTTCAAAAAAATGGACTCAGCAGTGAAAGTTTGAATTCAAAGTCGCAGGCTTTAGGTGATATACAAATTAATTTGAAATGGGCTAAAGATTGCCAAGAGGATCTATGCACCAGTATCGATCCTTTTATTATTCTTCCCACTGCCAATAAAATGAATTCAAATACCATTCTTCCTATTAAATCTGGCGATCGTCGCTGGGCTGTTGGTTTAGGTTCATCCAGCTTGTGGAGTTTTTCAAAAATGAGTTCTGGTTTGAGCTTTAATATTCAATACCCTTTGCCTGGGAAAACGGAAGCGCGACCTCCCTTGAATACATTAAGTACTCAACAGAGTTCACTTTTTACCTATGATGACAATGTATCTGTTAAAAATGGTTTAAAATTAAATTTACATGCAGATCAGAGCTTAATACTTTATAAAACTATTTCATTTAATCTAGGATTAGATTATCAAAAAAAATGGGCCACTGAATATTCGGGTGACCTTTTATCATCGGATGACTATGCTAAAATTTCTGATGAATCAGAGCAAGAACTCACGACATTTATTGCGGGACTCAGCTTGAATTCGCTGGATCTTTTTTTAAAAAATAAATTCGTTATTCCAATGCAAGTCGGATTAAGTGGTCAATGGCCGCTTGCTGGCATTAATACATCGGCTGATTTTTCAGTAGCTGGGAATATTTATTTTTTCTTTTAAAGGGTATATGAAAATTAGTATTATTGTTTTTTTATTTTTAATTTTATCATGTCAGAAATCAAAGCAAGTGGAGTGGCCGGCTACAGAAGCGCCATCAGTTCATTCTTTTTCATCACAAATTTTCGAGAAAAAAATAATTCAGGATTTTTTTCTTATACTTTTTAGAAGTGACCTCAACCAAGAGTCTTGGAATTCGCTCATGTCTGAAGTTCGAAAACTTAATTTTAACAAAAATGTAATTAAAAAATTAAGTGCAACTGAACCGTCATCTCCAGAGCTTAATCGACTGATCAATGAAAATATTCAAATTATTTTGAATCTGTATGAAACAAAAGCGGTCTATTTATTATCATGGTCAAAAGCGGAAAATTGTTCATGGTCTTTGTTTTATGACAGTCCTGTATTGATCGAAAAAAAATTCACCTTTCTATGTTCACCTCGATATGATCTGTATGGCGAGAACCCTCTTAATGGGGGATTGCCTCAACCGATTGGTGATACTCAAATCGTCTACAAGGAAAAGACCGGCTCATTAGAAAAAGTACCATGGATATCTATGCGGTTAAAAATTGAACAGGAAAACTATATATTAGATAAACCTGTCACTATGCAGCTTTTTTTAAGAGAAAATACTGAAAATGAACTTTTTGGAGAAGTTTTGGTCGATTCAAATCAAAAATTTAATCACGAAGGACAAGAGTTAACAGCTTATCCTTACGGAATTGTTCAGATTAAATTTTAAGTAATTTTGTGATGCACTGACAAATTTCTTTATCTGTTAATCCCAAATGATTATATCAAAAAGAGACATGGCAACTTAGTTGCATATTAAAGAATTATGAAAACTAATAATTTAATGAAATTTATCTTTTGTATTATATCTGTCGCTCTGACGTCATGTATTCCGCAAATGGAGAATGTTGATAGCCAATCGAATCAAAGTGGTATAGATATAGCGCAGCTAAATCAACACTTGTCTAAAACTTCTTCAGGTCAGCAAACACTCAGTGATATGTCATCTTTAGTAAACCAAGGGTATGTTCTTAACATTTATTTGATCTCACAAGCTGATATTCAAAGTAAGAATGGTCATAGTGGCGGTGGATTTGAGATTAATGACAAAACGATCAGTATATATGTAAAAGATGGCTTAACAACTGAAAATCAAGCCCATATCGTGGCACATGAAATGGTTCATGTGACTGACGATATTAAAATCGATCAGTTCCTGCAAACAAGATCCTATATTGAATCAGCTGTTAAAGATTTCTTGTCAAGATATACAACGACTTCGATTACAAGCTTTGACCAAAAAGTTGTTGGTTATACTTTAGGAACACTATTTTGCACTGAATCGAAGGCGTATACTAAAAATCAACAAATGCATGACCAAGGTTTTCAAACGGCTGAATTTGCAAAGGGATCAAGTTTACCTCAGTATATCGATCAGAATTATATTCGTCGCTTCGGTACCAACTATGGCGCAAATGCCAATGCGATGGCAACATGGTGTCTTTCTCAATCGTCAATGACAAGTATTCAAAATCAATTAGCTTGGTAATTTAAAAATCTCATTTTAATACAATGTTCTAGAATGTTATGAAATAGGATAAATTTCAGACTTTTCCTTATAGACATGCTAAAATATAAGAATGACATTCAAAATTTTCATAAGTTTTATTTTTCTTTTTTCATCATTGTCTTGGGCTCAATCGAGCAGTTCACGTAGCTCTTCGAAGCGGCCTTGGTTGTTGTCAAACAAAAGCGATGCTGAAGCCGCTCATCGATTTTCTTTAGCCGAGTGGCTCGATACAAAAAACCGTAATAGTGCCATGGATATGTGGTTGGGCTATAATACGAATTCTAATATTTACGAATTTAAATTGGGTTTAAATATGAATCAAGATGACGTGTCGACTCAGGTCGGCGGTGGGTCTGCAGTTCAAAGTGGATCATTCCATAGCTATGAAGGTGAATTTTCTGCCTATGCGAAGAACGTGGGATTAACCATAGGTTATCATGACAACAATGAAGAACACTTTGCGGACACGACAGGGCTTTTTAATTTTCGTTTGTTTGGTAAGTCGATGCAAACTAGCCATCTGACCTTGCACTATGGTCTGCGCACTCGTATCGGAAATGGATCAACTAGCTATAGATTGAACCAGCAGTTTCCCGCAGCCACCATGCAACTGTATTTAGTGGATAATTTTGGAGCTTACGGTCACTACCGCAAATATTTAAAAGTGAGTGAGTCTGCATTCGGAGAAACAGAAGGAAATGAGTGGCAGTATGGTGTTTTTATTGAATACGGACGTTTAAGAATTTTTGGAAACATTTTTGACGAGAATCAAAGTTCGGTCTTAAATAATGTGATTACCGATATTAATCACAAAGGATCAAAAATCGGTATTCAATTATATTGGTAATTTATTTAATCGTAACGACGTCTTTGAGATCAAAACGAACTTTTTTAGAAAATTGATATTTATCATCAGCCGCGCGATAACCACAAGCAATGGCCGCAACGGTTTTGTAGCCTGATCCTTCAAGTCCCAAAACTTTATCATATTCTACAGGATTTAAGCCTTCCATGGGAAGGGTATCAATTTCCATCAGAGCGGCCGTTGTTAAAAGTGATCCCATAGCGATGTAAGTTTGGCGTTGAGCCCACCAATTGATAACTTCAGATCGAGGTCCTTTAACCACATCGCCGATCATCATATTTTTGTAGCCGTCTAAAGTGTTCTCATCCAGTCCTCGTACTTGCGCGGTTTTTTTAATGAATTTTTCAATATCGGCTTCAGCCATTTTTTCTTTATAAGTTAAAACAACTAAATGAGAGGCGTCCACGATGGGCGTTTGGCCCCATGATAACGGTAAAAGCTGCTGTCTGATTTCAGGATTTTGAACCACGATGAATTTCCATGGTTGCAACCCGTACGATGAGGCAGACAAGCGAAGAGATTCGAGTAATACATTCCAGTCCGCTTCGCGAATTTTTTTGGTAGGATCAAATTTTTTACAAGCATAGCGCCAGTTGAGTTGGTTGTGAATAACTTCGTTATCGATGCGTGACATTAAGGTCTCCTGATTATTTCGTTGTAAATGCTGAAGAGGTGAAATTTGATTTGGTGTAGCCCTCTTTCATGTCGTTATTTGAAGCCGCGACTCTCCAGAAGTATTTGGTATTAGGTTCTAAATTTTTAACTTCGAAAGATGTCTCAACGACGGCATTGTTATTAGCAACGTACATTTGACGGTTATTAAAACCTGCATCACGAGAGACTTGAATGTGGTAAACTTTAGCGTTGTCAGATTTCGTCCACTCTAATTTCACATCAGTCCCTGTTACAGTAGATAAAAATTTTGGAGACGTTAATTTAACGACTGTTGGCTTATCAGCTTTAGATTGGTCCGCGACGGGTTGAGGAAGGACAGCTGCTACTTGTTCTAAGCGTTTATGTGTCCAGTCTTTGTTTTTGCTTTTTGGAGCATGAGCTTCATTAGCATGAGATTTGTCATCGCATTTGGCGTCTTTTTCTGTCGAACACATTGTCTCGCTGGCGGCTTTGTGTTCTGGCTCATTCGCGATAGCGAAGTTAACAGTAACGATCAACCCTAAAATAAATACACAAAATGATTTCATATAATCCCCTTCGTTTTCTTTAAGGATATAAGGTGCCGCGACTGAACGAAATCGTCAAGAATTTGCTCTACTATTTGCTTGTACGCCAGATCTAAAGAGTGCTAGAAACGGGCATGGTTTTGCGGGTAATCACTGCTGGTCTAGCAATAGACCAGAAGAGGAAAGTCCGGGCTTCAAAGAGCAACGTCTGGGGTAACGCCCCTCTACCGTAAGGTAAGGAACAGTGGAAC
>CALMPX010000385.1 GCA_937871355.1 uncultured Bdellovibrio sp. | reverse complement strand
TCACGTCTTAGGTTTTAGGATCGACGATGAGTCGTACCAAGCGGGCTTGGAGCGCGCGGGAAATTTGAAGCGCATAAGTGGTGAGCGAATATTAGCTGAAATACTAAAATTGACTGATCCGTCTTCACGCTGGGCCTTTTATGCAGATCAGATTTTTATCAGCATTATGAAACATAATGATTTAAGTTTATTAGATATTGAATCAAAGCTTAGGTGTTTTGAGAAAACCAAGTCGATCGAAGGATTGTTGGTCGTTGATCGAATTGTCATCGAACTTTTATTTTTAATCGGTCTTGAGATTGATACTGTAAAAAAAATCCAATCACGCTTAAAAATCGGAAACGACAGCAAGAATTGGCTACTAAAGTGTCTTGATGTTAAAAAAATATCTGATGAAAAGTCAGATTTTGTTTCTTATTGTTTATTAATTGATCGATCGCCTGATTATTTAGTTACGATTAATTACTTTAAAGCTATGGGAATATTGGATGAGAACTTATTTGATCAGATTGTAAATACTCACAAAAAATTTCCTGCTTCTCTGATTGAAGCTCGTGATATTCTCGGCCTTGTTCCAGCTCGCACTATATCAAAGGTCTTAATGGAGGCACGGGAATGGCAACTCAGAAACGCAATTGTTGAGCGCGATTTGGTCATCAATTACATCATAAACAAAGATCAAACATAAGTGCAAAAATCTAGACACACGTCGCAGAGTAATTGGTTAAAAACTTCTATAATTGATTTGACATTTTTTAAAAGCCAATAGGAAACATAATAAAAAGTCTAGTTTTGAAAGAAAAATAACGAAAAGGTATTGCGTTCTTATTAAAGTCTGTCAGACTTAAAGTCAGGTAGCAGTCAAATTTGACAAACTCGATACGGAAATTGAGTGAATCAAAAATACAGTTACCCGGTGAAAAAGTCATAACGACTTAAGTAACTTAAAAAAGTTTTAGTTAATGAAACAAAAACAATTAATCAGGAGAAGCAAGGATGCTTAGAGACGTTTTAATACAAAAGGGTCTTTCGAATCGTGAGTCTGAAGTGGCAGAATTAGTGTCAAAAGGACTTTCTAACAAAGAAGTTGCAAATCAATTATTTGTAACGGAAAAAACAGTTAAATTTCATTTAACAAATATTTATAAAAAAATGAATGTTAAATCAAGAGCCCAATTAATCGTTTGGTGTCTTCCTCATCTTGGTTTTGTTGAAAGTGAAGCTCGTATCGAAGCAGCTCAGCCTGCTGGCGCGTCAGTTTTTAATAACACGACTGGAAACGCAACGACAGCTACTGGAACGGCGACTATCACATTGCCTGGTGGCGGTGGATTAGGTCGTAACGGTAATTCTGATATCGGCGCATAATTCCCAGTTTTAAGAAAATTTAGAATTTAGGGTTGGGTCACACTATGAAAGAGAAAAAAGCGGTTAGCTCCTCTCAGGTAGTGATGACTCAACTTGTTTTACCGACACACACAAACGCGCTAGACACCGTCTTTGGTGGAACAGTTATGTCGTGGATAGATATCGCCGGCGCTATCGCCGCTCAGAGGCACTCAGCTACTGATGTTGTCACAGCAAGTATAGATCAATTAAACTTTATAGCGCCAATTCGCAAAGGCTGGGTTGTTAACCTGAAGGCTTCTGTTAATTTTACGTCTCGCACATCGATGGAAATTGGTGTTCGTGTTGATGCTGAAAATCCAAAGACTTCTGAAATGTTTCATACGGCTTCGGCCTATATGACTTTTGTGGCCTTAGGTTCTGACGGACGTCCGTCTCCGATTCCAGGTTTAATCCTTGAAAGTGATATAGAAAAAAGAAGATTTGCGGCTGCAGAGAAACGTCGGGCTCAGCGATTAGCTAATAAAAACAACGACTCGTAAGATTTTATTAAAGTTGAACTTGATTATTTAAGCTAAAAATTTAATCCGATAAGACCTAAGATTTCGTATATATCTCCGTCTAATTTAGGTCGAACAGGGAAGTCACATTGGTTCGACGGTCCGTCGCACTCCGAAATGTAACCTTTGTTTTCATCGGGAAATTGAACATAGCGGTAATTGGCTTGAATTCCAAAATAACCCTTACGTTTAAGAATCGGAATTTCAAGACCCGCTCCAAATTTAAATCCCCAAACTTGGTCCGGGGTAGAAGCTAAAACTTGGTCGAGACTATATTGGCGAATGTTGTAAGAAGTTCCAAGTACTCCGTAGGGATTCAGATCCGCTAACCCCTTAGTCACATTGTCTGTATTGAAATAATACTTCATGTGAAAGTCGATGGCTTGCATATTAACAGACCCGTTGTAAGGCGTTCTGGCAACAGCGAAGGTTTCGTTGGTGTAGCTCGTAAACCCTACATTGTGATCGCTGATGGTGTACGATAATCCCATAGCGAGTTGCAAATTAAAAAAGTATGAAAATTCAGCTCCGTACATCAAGTTGCCTTTGTAGGCCTGAGTGAATCCGCCACCGAGAAAACTACGATAGCCACCTAAAAATGCAAGAGTCAGAAAGCGACCGTTGCGAAGGAA
>CALMPX010000384.1 GCA_937871355.1 uncultured Bdellovibrio sp. | reverse complement strand
TCAGTGGATCGATAAAAATACAAAATTCCATATTAATCCAACAGGTCGTTTCGTCACAGGCGGCCCTATGGGTGACGCCGGTCTGACCGGTCGTAAAATTATCGTTGATACTTACGGCGGGCACGGCGCTCACGGCGGAGGAGCTTTCTCAGGTAAAGATCCTTCTAAGGTCGATCGTTCAGCAGCCTATGCCGCTCGTCATGTCGCTAAAAATATCGTCGCGGCTGGATTAGCTGAAAAATGTTTAGTTCAATTAGCTTACGCTATCGGCGTCGCCGAACCTGTCAGCATTACGGTGAATGACTACGGAACAAGTGTGGTGGGTTCTGAGAAATTAGTTGAAGCAGTTAAACAAGTTTGGGATCTGCGCCCCGCGCGCATCGTTAAAGAATTTGATTTATTAAGACCGATTTACTCGGCGACTTCAGCTTACGGGCATTTCGGTCGCGAAGAAAACTTAGACAAAGGTTTCTTCACTTGGGAAAAAGTAAATAAAATCGAACAACTTAAAGCAGCCATCAAATAATGGATCCCAAATACATCAGAAATTTTTCCATCATTGCTCACATCGACCATGGTAAATCCACCTTGGCCGATGCGCTTTTATCTTATACGGGATCTCTTTCTGATCGTGAATCTAAGGCTCAGTTCTTGGATAATATGGAACTTGAACGCGAACGGGGAATCACGATTAAAGCGCAAACGGTTTGTTTAAACTATCGCTCTGAAGTCGACGGTGAAATGTATCAGATTAATTTAATTGATACACCGGGGCACGTGGATTTTTCTTACGAGGTTTCCAGATCCTTAGCTGCTTGTGAAGGTGCAATTCTGGTGGTTGATGCGGCTCAAGGGGTTGAGGCGCAAACTTTAGCTAACGTCTATTTAGCGTTAGAAAATAACTTAGAAATTATTCCTGTTTTAAATAAAGTTGATCTTCCCACGGCGGATCCCGAAGGTGTTAAAAAACAAATCGAAGACACTGTGGGTTTAGATTGTTCAGATATTATTCATGCTTCAGCTAAAGAAAAGTTAGGGATTAAAGAAATCCTTGAAGCCGTGATCGCTAAAGTTCCACCTCCCAAGGCCAATCGCGCTTTAAACCCGCGCGCTTTGATTTTTGACTCGTGGTTTGATGCCTATCAAGGTGTTGTCGTTCTGGTTCGTGTGGTCGATGGCTCAATTAAAAAAGGCGATCGTATTAAATTCATGTCGACAGATAAAGATTACGAAGTTTTGCGCATGGGTAAATACACACCGTTTGCCGATTTCGTCGATGAATTGCAATCGGGCGAAGTGGGTTTTATTATTTGCGGAATTAAAGATATCCGCGATGTTCAGGTCGGTGACACGGTCACCTCGGCAAAGAATCCGTCGACAGAGCAACTTCCCGGTTTTCAACGTATAAAGCCGATGGTTTTCGCTGGTATATTCCCGGTGGTGGCTTCTGAATACCAAAATTTAAAAAGTGCTTTAGATAAACTTTGTCTCAATGACTCTTCGCTCACATTTGAAGTGGAAAAATCATTAGCTTTAGGTTTTGGATACCGTTGCGGGTTCTTAGGTTTACTTCATATGGAGATCGTTCAAGAACGTTTGGAGCGTGAATTCAATCTTAATTTGATTACGACGGCTCCGACCGTGGTTTATCGCATCACGAAAACCGATGGAACTGTTTTGATGTTGGAAAATCCATCTGGCATGCCGGATGAAACGCAAATTTTAAAAATGGAAGAGCCTTACGTCAAAGTCACTCTACATGCGCCGACGGATTACATCGGGGTGCTTTTAAAGCTGTGTGAAGACAAACGTGGTATTCAATTAAAAATGGATTACATCACTGAGAAAAAAGTGATGATCGAATACAAACTTCCGATGAATGAAATGGTGATGGATTTCTATGATCGCTTAAAATCGGTTACCAAAGGTTATGCCTCTCTGGAATATGAATTCATGGATTTTGAAGAAGCTAAATTAGTTAAACTTGATGTTTTAATTAACGGTGAACCGGTCGATGCATTATCTATTATTATTCATCATACCAAGGCGGTAACACGCGGTCGTTCACTGGTGGAAAAAATGAAAGAATTAATCCCTCGTCAACAATTCCAAGTCGCTATTCAAGCGGCCATTGGATCCAAAGTGGTCGCCCGGGAAACCGTCGGAGCCATCAAGAAAGACGTCACCGCCAAATGTTATGGCGGCGATATCTCTCGTAAGCGAAAACTTCTAGAAAAACAAAAAGAAGGTAAAAAACGCATGAAGGCCATCGGTTCCGTCGATGTCCCTCAGGAGGCCTTTTTAGCCATCTTGAAAGTGGAAGACTAAGACTCTATAGCTGGTGCTTAGCTATTATCTAAATCTCTTGTCTTTTTGGTCCGGTCGTAGGCAAAATAAGGACATAAAAGGATTTATATATGGCAGACAACAAGAATCAGCAGAGTTTCTTTAAAGCTTTCTTTAGCTCAAAGAAAGATCCTAACTATAAAAAATATAACGGCTTCAACCTGACCAATCGACTTTTTTGGACTGAGGGTTGGGGATCTATGGCTTTGGCCATCATGGCGGCCTTGACGATTCGTTGGCTCTTCTTAGAAGCTTATGTGATTCCTTCGGGATCTATGCTTCCGACTTTGTTGATCAATGATCATATTTTTGTGAACAAAATCGTCTACGGTGTTCGTGCGCCGTTTAGTGAAAAGTGGATGGTTAAATTTTCTGAACCCAAACGCGGAG
>CALMPX010000383.1 GCA_937871355.1 uncultured Bdellovibrio sp. | reverse complement strand
GACAAAAATCAGCGGCGGAATTAGAAATGACTTCAGTTGATCTACAGCGACGAGGTCTACTTTTAGAAGCGGAATCCATTTTTTGGGATTATATTTTTGCGCAGGAAAATTTAAAATTAAAAAAAGCTAACTTGGAACGTGCCAGCAAGGTTCAGAAATGGACGGCCAAGCGTTTTGATAATGGGATCAGCGAAAAAGCAGATGACTTGAATGCCAAAGCCTTAGTTTCATTACGGCAAATGGAATTATTGATGGCGGACAACGAATATAAAAATGCCGAAGTTAAATTCCGTGAAAGCTTAGAATTGTCGGCAACAGATAAAACCCCGGACGTGACGGCGAATTGGAAAGAGAGCCGACCCTATATTAATGATTTGAAAAATAAAAAGAACGTGATCAAGATTGAATCTTACCTGTCGATGTTAGAGGCGAAAACAAAAGCTTTAGCTTCGGATGAAACTTTGGATAGTTTGCGACCGGATCTTTCCCTTTTTGGTACATATAATTATACGTCATATGACCAAGATCGCGAGCAGTCGATCAAGGATATGGGACAAAATGATTATCCTCAGTCAGCCATCGGTTTGAATTTTACTTGGATTATTGATAACAAAGCTAAATCGGGTCTTCGTGATTCCATGACGAAAGAGGCTGCGGCTTCTAAATTAAAAGCGCAGAAAAAAATTAATAATGGTTTGAAAGCGTGGGAAGAGTATCTTCGTATTTACGAAGTGACACTGAATCAGGCGCAAATCTTGGAACAAGTGGCGCAACTGCAAAAAAATAGATCTGATGCGGAAAATGATCGATTTTCGAAAGGTCGCACAATTACGGCTAACGTTGTGACGGCAGAAACAGATTCAGCCGAAGCGGAATCTCGGGCCTTACAAGCTCGTGTTGGATTAAGAAAATATGAAGCAATGAGCCTGTTGTACATGGAAACTTCAGAAATCCCAGTTAACAATTAATTTATAAAATATTAAAAAGTAAAATAAGGACTACCCAATGAATTTAGCAGCGCTTTCAATTAAAAGACCGGTATTTATATCTTGTCTCGTCATTCTTATGATCGTGGTCGGTATGATTTCATACAGTAAGATGCCGGTTGATCAATTTCCAGATGTTACATTTCCCATCGTATTTGCCGAAATTCAGTATCCTGGCGCTTCGCCGTTAGACGTTGAACGCCAAGTTTCTAAAATTATTGAAGACGAAGTATCGAGTCTTCCAGGATTAGACACAGTGTCATCGCAAAACTTTGATTCGGTGGCGATCATCATCGTTAAGTTTAAACTCGGGTATGATATCAAAGAGGGTGAGCAGCAAGTTCGTAACCGAATTCAGAATATTCGTAATAAATTACCAGAAGACGTTAAAGAGCCGTTGATTCGCCGTTTCGATCCAGCCGATCAGCCGATCGTAACTTTTGCTTTGAACTCAAGTTTGCCTGCGGATGAATTATATGACGTTGCTAACGAGCAAATTAAGCCCATTTTAGAACGCACTCAAGACGTCGGATTAGTTCGAATTGTAGGCGGACGAAAAAAAGAAATCGTGGTTGAGGTCGACAAGAAAAAATTGCAAGATCGTCAAATTTCAATGCTGCAAGTATCGAAAAGAATTGAGGATACATCAAAAGATATTCCGTTGGGGAAATTTGAAGATAAAAAGTCAGAAGTTCTTTATCGTACCATTGGTGAATTTGGAACTTTAGATCAATTAAAAGATGTTTCGATCAGTTTTTTAGGATCGGATCGACCGGTTAAACTTTCTGAAGTGGCTGTCGTTAAAGAGAGCTTGCAGAAAGCCAGTCGTTTTTCTTCGATCAATGGACAGACTGCGGTCTTTCTTGATGTTTACAAACAATCTGGTGCCAACACAGTGGCCGTGGCAGATCGTTTAAAAGTTCAATTAAATTCATTAAATGATTTATTAAAAGTTAAAAAAATTGATGCCAAAGCTGTTTTTGTGCGTGACGGTTCTGTGCCTATTCGTTTGAACGTATTGGATGTTAAAGAGAGTATTGGTTTAGGTATTTTACTTTGCATTATCGTGGTTTTCCTTTTCTTAGGATCAGCTCGTTCGACTTTTATTACCGGTTTAGCCTTACCCAATTCGTTGCTGGGCGGATTTATCATCATGTTTGTGATGGGTTTTTCCATTAATATTATGACTCTTTTAGCTTTATCTTTAGCGGTGGGACTGCTGATTGATGATGCCATCGTGGTCCGGGAAAATATTTTCCGTCATATGGAGATGGGAAAAGATCCTAAAACGGCGGCCTTAGAAGGAACGAACGAAGTCGCCTTAGCCGTTATAGCGACAACGTTGGTGGTGATTGCCGTGTTCGGTCCGATCGCGTTTGTTCCAGGAATCGTGGGTCAATTTTTCCGCCAATTTGGTTTGACCGTCGTATTTACCATGTTGATTTCATTATTTGATGCCTTTACGGTGGCTCCGATGTTATCGGCTTATATGGCTACGGCCAATGAACATAAAAAAGGAAATGGTCCAATAGATCGTTTATTAAAATGGGTCGATGAGCTCCAGACAAAATTAGAAAATGTTTATGAAAAATTATTAGCATGGACATTAAGTGTGCGTTTACAAATTCTAGCTGGCGCCTTGGCTTTCTTCTTAGGTTCATGTTTTTTAGGAGTCAAATATGTCCCAAAAACATTCTTACCGCCTAATGATCTCGGTGAGTTCACGGTTACCGTCGAACTTCCAGCAACCAGTTCATTAGAGGCGACTTATGTTTTATCAAAAACAATTGAAGCTAAAATTAAAGAAGTCAAAGAGATTGAACTCGTGGCTTTGACAGTTGGTTCAACAACATATGAATCAAATAAATCGAGTTTTTATATTCATATGGTACCAGCCCACGACCGTAAAGGTGTGACGACACCAATGGTGAAAGAAAAAGTAAGAGCTTTAATCAAAGACTTCCAAAGCCAAGCTATTATCGCAGTAACAGATACGATATCAGTGGAGGTGGTCAGAAGCCTTTAAATTTATTTATCGTCGGTGATAATTTAGATGAATTGTCTAAATACGTTTTATCCTTACAAAAAGAAATTTCGAAAATCCCGGGTTTGATCGATGTCGATACAAATTTTCGTACGGGTAAGCAAGAGTACCATGTGGTATTTGATCGGGATAAATCTGAAAGCTTAGGTATTTCAACGGTAACGGCCGGAGCCGAATTACGTAACCGCATCGAGGGCTCAACACCTGCTGTATATCGAAAAAACGGTATCGAATATGATATTCGCGTTAAGTTTGATGATAAGGTTTCGGACTTGAAAAAAGATTTCTCAACAACTTTTGTTCCGAATCAAAATTACAACATGATCGCCTTATCAAAAGTAGCTAAAGCGGAAGAAACAACGGGCTACTCACAAATCAATCGTCAGAATAAAGGCCGTTATATTTCCATTACAGCCAACTTAGGTCCTAATGGACAGCTCGGTAATGCCACTTCTGCCATTGAAACTCTGTTATCAACAACGATGAAACCGCCCGTAGGAATTTCATATCGTTTCGAGGGACAGGCTCAGGATTTTAAAGATTTGATGATCAATATGTCAGTGGCTTTAGGTATGGGAATTTTGTTTATTTATCTGGTGCTCGCATCGTTGTACGAAAGTTTTGTCACTCCATTCACTATTCTTTTGGCCTTGCCATTGGGTATCTCCGGAGCGTTTATTGCTTTATTAGTATTTGGTAAGACGATTGATATTTTTTCAATTATCGGCTTAATCCTATTAATGGGAGTTGTTGCGAAGAACTCGATTCTTTTGGTGGATTACACGACACAACTTCTCAGTGAAGGAATTCCAGAAAGAGAGGCTTTGATCCGTGCATGTAAAACACGTCTTCGTCCGATCTTGATGACATCGTTAGCTTTGATTGCGGGTATGATGCCGATTGCGATCGGAGTGACCGCCTTAGGTGGTCAACGCCAATCAATGGGGGTCGCGATTATTGGAGGTGTGATCTCTTCGACATTATTAACATTAGTCGTGGTGCCTGCTGCTTTTGGGTATATAGATCGTTTCCGTGTATGGTCTAAAACGCTATTCACTAAAAAAGGTGCCGCATAATATTATCATTATACTTTCAATTAGGAGTTGAAAACTAAATGATAAGGAGTACGATTTTATATAAATTATTTAAAGGAGTACGCTATGAACAGAAGAAATTTTATTAAGTCAGCATTGACCGTAGCCGGAGCAGTGGCCTTATTTCCTCAATTGGCTCAGTCAGAAGAACGTCGTCGCGGTGGCGGGGCAACGGCTGCAGCAGCCGGTTTAACTTTAGTTGATCCTAAAGATCCACAAGCTAAGGCTTTGAACTACGCGCACGAGCATAAAGATATTAAGGATAAAGCGTTGCAAACAGAACGAAATGGTGTGAAATGGACTGATCAGAAATGTCAGGGTTGCAATTTCTACCAAAAAGATAAAGAAGGAAAAGCTTCTGGAAAAACGGCAGCACCATGTCAGTTATTAGCGAACAAAGCCGTCACAGCGACAGGATGGTGTTCTTCTTGGGCTAAGAAAATCTAAATATAATATAAGGAAAAGGTACCTCGAGGTACCTTTTCTATTTTGCGCTAAGAATTCTGATCTCGTAGTGCTCTTCTTAAGATTTTTCCCACATTTGTTTTGGGAAGTTCATCCATAAAGACAACTTTTTTAGGAACTTTGTAATTCGTTAAAGATAACCGAGCAAAGTCGATCACTTCTTTTTCTGTTAATGAATCATCGGCTTTGACAATGCAAACTTTGACCACTTCACCGGAATGCTCATCAGGAGCTCCGACAGCAGCCACTTCTTTGACTTTTGGATGCTGAGCGATGACGTCTTCAACTTCGTTGGGATAGACGTTAAATCCCGAAACTAAGATCATATCTTTTTTACGATCTACAATTTTAAAGAATCCATCTTTATCCATTGTTCCAATATCGCCAGTTGCAAACCAGCCATCTTTGATCGATTTCGCTGTTTCTTGTGGCTGATTGTAATAGCCTTGCATCACTTGAGGTCCTTTGATGCAGATTTCGCCACGTTCACCTGTTAAGGTAATATCATTTC
>CALMPX010000382.1 GCA_937871355.1 uncultured Bdellovibrio sp. | reverse complement strand
TCCCCCATCACCATCATAGCTCCGAGAGGCGAAATTATCCCTGATGCCGACAACCCAGGTCATAGCATCCTCTTAAGACTCTTCAATGGAGAAATTCACCGCAGCGGAAAGAATCACACGATCATCAACTTTGAAGCCTATGACGTTTCTTTGAATGATCCTATTCGCTTTGAAGAACGCCAGAAATCGCCCCCGTCTCTATCGTTAAGTGAACTCAACGATAGAATGGCCGACGATAAAGTTTCTGACAAAGACAAGCAAACCTATAGTATCGAATATCATAAGCGCTCAGCCTTAAGCTTTGCTTGCTTTGTTTTTGCATTAATCGGCGTAGCATTTGGAATTCAAAATGATCGTCGCGGAGCTAAATCTTCTGGTTTTGTTTTATCTGTTGGATTTATTATTTTGTATTGGGTGCTGTACTTAGGATTTGAAGGTTTAGCACGAAATGGGCGCCTACCTATCGTTTTAGCGACGTGGAGTTCTAACATTATATTTATGATTTTTGCTTTTATGAATCTAAGAAAAAAATTGAATTAAGAAGAATAACTTGAAATCGGTCCGAAAAAAAACGAGACGACGCAGTAGCATCCTTACCACCATGGTCATCCTTGACCACATCGCCCCTCCCTTACATATATCTTAAGTGCATTCGTCTTTATTTTTCAAAGTTTTTTTTAAGAATATTTCATTTTTTTATAACTTCAGGACTATAATATAAGCATACACTAGCCGTAGGGCTTAGGGATTTTTTTTACAACTACAGAGACGTTTTTCGTCGTATTTAGGATTTTTCTAGTAACTAGACCATGATTCAGCCTTCCAAAAATCGTAGAGACTTACACTGTCCGTAATGGAAAATGCGCCCTCATTGATCAATTTGACGTTACCGGCAAATTCGCTAAGCCCCGGATGAGCCGGAATAACCGCCACGGGGCGACCATTCTGAAGTGCATGATGAACCGTCAACATCGTTCCTGATTTAACACCTGCTTGCATCACAAAACAAACCCGACCTAACGTCGCTATAAGACGATTACGGAAGTAAAAAAAAGATTTATGAATCTTTTGCTGCTGTTCAAATTCAGAGACCACAGCGCCTCCACCATTGATAATTTCAGCCACAAGATACTGAACATCTTTAGGATAAATTTGACCTAAACCACAGGGCAGCACCACAACCGTGGGGCGTCCGGACCGAAGAGCGGCCACGTGACATTTCAAATCGACTCCGATGGCCCCTCCACTGACTAATGCTATTTCTTCGATTTTTAAAAATGGAATAAGTTGGGTGTTAATCCACTGCACTGTTAAATCATGGCAATCACGCGAACCGACGACGGCCATCGAGTTCATTCTATTCCAACAGGGGTGACCGATATATTCTAAAAACAACGGTGGCTCAATCATCTTGTAAAATGATAACGGATAGTTTTCATCGCCGGGATAAGTATACCGTACGCCGAGTGACTGCAGCTTTTCGATATATTCAGTAGCGGATTGAAGTTCTATTTTTGTAAATACTGTAGAATCCGTCATTTCAAAAATAGGATCCGGATTCCGGTATTTATGACTTCGCTGTAGGGCTTTAAATAAGATGGCTTTATTCATGCTATACCATGTACAATTATCATTCCATTTTTCACCAATTATGATACAATAAAGTCATGAAAACACTCGTCGCTTTTTTTGCGTTTTTAACCTTAACTGTCACGGCCCGCGCTCAACAAATACCGGCCAAACCGGTGATTGTTCCGGCCAATTGCCATTTGATTCCGACTATTGATCATATGCAGCCGTCCGGGATCGTGGATGCGACACATCCGATTGATCTTATTCTTATTTCAAAATCAAAACGCAAAATTTACTTCATTGGAAAAAATCAAGTGATCTATGCCTTCACGTCAGCATTTGGTGATGGGCTGGGGAACAAAATTGAAGAAGGTGATGGCCGTACACCTGAGGGGACCTATCAAGTTTCAACTAAAAATACGCAATCCGATTTTCATAAATCATTAGGTGTTTCTTATCCCAATGCCAACGACTTGGCCTATGCTAAAAAATATAAGGTCAGCGCCGGTGGCGACATTATGATTCACGGTATGTCGAATAAAATTTCTTTTGCCAACAGCATCACTGTTGCGACGGCGATTAATCTAACCGATTGGACTCAGGGATGCGTCGCTGTTCGTAATGATGAAATTGATGCGGTCTTTCCCCATATTAAAGTGGTAACAAAAATTGAAATCTGTCATCGCGATTAATTTCGAAGTCTTTACTTTTATTATTCGGTTACTTTATCGCCGCTGTTGATGATATCAAAAGACTTTGTCACAACAGCAATGGCCATTGTGCCTGTACGACGTAGAATCTGAATGGATCCCACTTTTTTACCTAGATCTTCCGAGAAAACACTGAGCCGAGCTCCGGTATCCACATTTAATCCTTGCAAGTTAATCACGAGATACTGATTATCGGCGTAAAAATTTTGCCCCGGATAATCCAGACCGTCGACAATTCGAGCCGAGTAATCGAA
>CALMPX010000381.1 GCA_937871355.1 uncultured Bdellovibrio sp. | reverse complement strand
AAATGCAGATCATTTAGAGCAGGCGGTTGTGAATCATATTTCCACAGCTTTAAGTGATGCAGGGTATTTTAGTAAGATTGAAGGAAAAATAAAAAAAGACATATTGAAATCACCTGATCAAATTCAGGATGAAATTTCAAAACTAAGAGTAGCAGTTAAAGAACTAGAAAAGAAAATTTCTGTAACGATTGATAGGCAATTAGAAGTTAGCTCAGGTTCCATTGAAGCTGAAGAATATGGCGAGAGAATTCAAAAGTTAGGTAAAGAAAAGCGTTACTTATTGAATCACATTGAGCTACTAAAGGAACAGCTTTACAGCTCAGTGGAACCAGATGTTGTTTGTAATGAGATTAAAAATAATATTTCAGATTTCCAAAGAGGATTTAAAAAAGCACCTTTAGCTACTAAACGTAGGTTGATACACAAGATATTTAGAAAATTAGAATTAACTGCTCAAGGAATTAAAGTCTATTTGTCGATGCCGACATTAGAAACTACGTCGTCCAATCTAAAATCACAAAATTCAAACGGAAGAATCAATGGATTTGAGGCTGTTATCAGCCTCAAATCTAAAATAAAGGGTTTTGAGAATTCTTTGAGTGATGCGTTTGAAAATTTGCTTATTGGAGAGATTGGATGGGGTGGGAGGACTTGAACCTCCGAATGATAGAATCAAAATCTATTGCCTTACCAACTTGGCGACACCCCAGCGTGTTAAATGTAAAAATTAAGTTAAATAAAAATCTGGAATTGAGCAAGTAAAATAATGGTTTACAGACTGGCAGGCGGTGTTTGTTGAGAAATCGATCATTATTAAAAAAAAGAAGCCGCCGGAATTTACATGAGCGTTGGCGGATAAAAATAATCTACGGGCGGGCGTTGTCTATTAAAGATTTACCGAGCAGGGCATTTCTAGAATTACATTTCATCGTCGGAGTAGCTATTTTGAGGAGCTTTCTGACGTTTGAAATTAGTCAATGTTTCGCCCATAGATTTCAATTCATTTTCATAGGCTAAAAAAACCTGATCTTCAATCATTTCTCGGGTTTCTTTATTGAGCGGATGCGCAATATCACGGAATTGGCCATCTTTGCGTTTCTTGCTCGGCATGGCGACGAAAAGGCCTCCGGGACCCTGAATGATTTTAAGGTCTCGGACCACAAAGCAGCCTTCCAAAGTGATCGTTACGTAGGCCTTTAAACGGTCTTCGTTGGTGGGAAAGATTTTAACTTCTGTGATCTTCATGGTGATGCCCCTTTTATGAATAACACGTTGTATCTAAAAGGTTGATCGGGGCAAAGGACTAGGAACTTTAGTCGAGTTGAGTGTTTTTTTGTGAGAATTTAGAAATAAGATCTTTTTTAAGCACCCGTAACATAAAATTTGATACGGGTGTTTTGTTTTGAGATGGACAATTACGGAATATCAAACGTCATCACCGACATCCCACGACCTCGTCCGACACGGACGGAGTTTTCGCCTTTTTTGAAAAGGTTGTTGGCTTCGATCGCGGACTTTGGTTCTTTTTTGTTAATGCTCAGTAAAATGTCGCCCGGTTTTAATCCGGCTTTTTGCGCGATCGAGTTATTTTCGACTGAGACGACGATGGGATTTTTAGTATCGTCGTCTAATTTGAAAATGCCTCTTGTTTTTGGAACAGCGTCAGAAATTTCTAAGCCGAGCTTAAAACGATCTTTGATCGCCGAGGGAAATTGTTTTTCGGCCGATTTTTCTTCGGTTTCTTTCATCTTAGCTTGAATGTATTTTTCATCAGGCCGTTCACCAATGGTGACATCGACATTAATCTTTTTTTCCCCGCGTAGGATGTAGAATTTAGATTTTTTTCCAGGTTCGATGCCTGACACGACGTCTGTTAATTCACGACTGGATTTTATTTTGCGACCGTTGATTTCCAGTACCAGATCATACATTTTTAATCCAGCTTTTTTGGCAGGACCTTCTCCGACATTCAAAATGACGGCACCGGGATATTCATCTAATCCCAATTGCGCCGCCGAACGATTATCGATATCTCCTAAGCGCACTCCGAGATAACCTTTACGAATCGATCCGCGTTGTTCCAGTTGTGGAATAATTTTTTTCACTTCATCAATCGCAATGGCAAAACCAATTCCCTGAGCTCTTGCATCAATGGCCGAGTTCACACCGATCACCACACCTTTGGTGTTCACCAGAGGTCCACCGGAATTTCCGGGATTGATCGAAGCGTCCGTTTGAATCAGAGGAAGGCGGTTGATCTCTTCGATTTCTCGTCCTTTTGATGAAATAATTCCTTTGGTCATGGTGTGACCGTGGCCAAAAGGGTTTCCAAACGCCGCCACCCATTCGCCCACTTGAGCATCTTCGGATGATCCTAAGACCACCGCTGTTAATTTTGTATCGGGTTTAATTTTAATCAAAGCGATATCAGTGCGTTCATCAAGACCAATGACTTCGGCTTTATATTGTTTGTTAGAATCTTCGGTGAGCTGCACTTCGATGATATCTGCGCCGTTGATCACGTGCGCGTTGGTAATAATTAGGCCGTCATCGCGAATAATAAATCCTGTGCCGAGTCCCATGCGCTGTGGTTTTCCAGCTTGAGGTTGGGAATTGTAACCCGGTTGTGGTCCGTAAAATTGTTCAAGCATTTCTTGCATCGGATCGCGGTACATGCGTCCCTTGGGAATAACGGAAGTAGAAATATTCACGACGGCCGGATTAATAGCTTTACCAAGTTCGATAAAAAGATTAGCTGGCAACGGATCCGAGAGTTTAAGCACCGGAGGTGTTGTTGGTAAAGGTTTATAGTTGGATGAAGTTGAACTGGTTTGGGCCACCATGGCAGCCGCGGTAAAAAAGGTTAAGATCAAAATTAGTTTTTTCATATTTGTCCTTTTTTTTGGATTTTTTTTGTAAAAAATTATTTCAATTGAATAAACTTAGCTTGAAGATCTTGTACGATATGATCGAGCAAGCTTTTTTCCTCGTCGCTGAGGTTATTTTGAGTTTTTTCTTTGAGCACAGTTAACAAATCAATATTGAACCTGGCTAAGGGTTTATCCAGTTCGATCTTGTTATCTTGATTAGGGGAAAGTCCCATCGACATGGCAGCGCTCGATGCGATTGACATGACGATAATTGAAAAAGATGCTTCCATAGGTGGTGCAGTCGTTGGCATTTTTACCTCTATAATTATGATTATTTTTAGCCACACTAGACCTTGATCTAGCGCCCGTAAAACATTCTATTTAACTCCAATATGAAATCAAGATTAATTGTGACAAGGTCCTATTTTTTTATTTAAAATAGACCGTACTCGATACGACTTAATAGACAGCAAAAGATGACACAAAAGGTGAGGCGCATGGCAGAAATCGATGTGATAGCATTAAATCAAAAAGTTAAAGAGCAAAGTGTATTCGTTACCGCAATGATGAATGAAATGAACAAGGTGGTCGTCGGCCAGCGCGATATGATCGAAGGTATCGTTATGGGTCTGTTGACCGGTGGACATATTCTTTTAGAAGGTGTGCCGGGTTTAGCTAAAACGCTAACGATCGCGACTCTTTCAAAAACGATTTCATTGCAATTTCAACGTTTGCAATTCACGCCCGATTTATTACCGACAGATCTTATTGGGACGATGATCTTTAATCCTAAGTCTGGTGAATTCACCGCCAAAAAAGGACCGATCTTTTCAAATATTGTTTTAGCCGATGAGATCAACCGGGCTCCGGCTAAAGTTCAGTCTGCATTACTGGAAGCCATGGCAGAAAAACAAGTCACCATTGGTGATCATTCTTATAAACTCGATCATCCGTTCTTAGTTTTAGCCACGCAAAATCCATTGGAACAAGAAGGAACTTATCCTTTGCCTGAAGCGCAGATGGATCGTTTTATGTTTAAGATTAACGTGGTGTATCCGACTAAATCGGATGAACTTGAGATTATTAATCGCATGGGTATCAACAATCGTACGGAAATTAATTCGATTATTTCCAAAGAACAATTATTAGAAGTTTCAGAAACCGTAGACAGCATTTATGTGGATCAAAAAGTTAAAAATTATATTGTCGATATCGTTATGGCCACTCGCGAACCAAAACTTTATGGATTAGGACGTTTCGATAAAATTATTACTGTTGGAGGATCACCACGAGCTAGTATTAGTCTTATTCGCGCTTCAAAAGCCCATGCTTTTTTACGCGGTCGTGGTTTTGTGACGACCGAAGATATCAAAGCGGTCATTTATAAAGTTTTACGTCATCGTTTGATTTTATCTTACGAAGCTGAAGCTGAAAATTTAACAACGGACGATATTATTAAAGAAATTATTATCGCAGTTGAAGTTGGACAGTAGTTTTTATGGCGGTGGTAGAGAAAAGTGATCGACAGGTGACAGCTGAGATCCTTAAAAAAGTAAAGAGAATCGAAATTGACACCAAGCGATTGGTCAATAACGTGTTCTCTGGCGAATACCACACTAAGTTTAAAGGTCAAGGTATGACCTTTTCTGATTTTCGGGAATATGTTCCCGGCGATGATGTGCGATCTATTTCCTGGGCCTTGATGGCTCGGGCCGGAAAACCCTATATCAAAACTTTCGAAGAAGAACGAGAGATGACTTTAATGTTGATGGTGGATGTCAGTGGATCTCAGCATTTCGGATCAAAAAATTATTTCAAAGCTGAAACCGTTGCCATGGTCGCCGCTACTTTGGCTTTTAGTGCGATTAAAAATAATGATCAAGTGGGCTTGATGTTATTTTCGGACGACGTGGAATTGTATGTTCCTCCGAAAAAAGGAAAGGGACACGTTTATCGTATCTTGCGCGAGATTTTGTATTTTAAACCAAAAAGTTCTAAAACCAATATTTCCAATGCGCTTAATTTTGCACGCGGTGTTTTAAAAAAACGCGCCACCATTTTCTTACTCAGTGATTTTCAGGATAAAGATTATGACGATGCATTGAAGTACATCGAAAAAAAACATGAAGTGATCGCTGGTCTTATTCAAGATGAAGGTGAATTTAATTTTCCCGATGTGGGATTGATTGATTTGCAAGATGCTGAAACGGGCGAAACGATTTTGGTCGACACCTCAAGTCCTCTATTTCAAGCGGAAATGAAAGCGAAATTTCAAACTGAGTTTTCAAAATTTAATCACAAGTTAAAAAAGACCGGTGTGCAGTCATTTACTTTTCAAGCCGATGACAATTACCATAAGCCGCTTTTAGCCTTTTTCAAGCGCAGACGAGGTCAACGATAGTGGCTGTAGAAAATCTCCAGCTGAATTGTCAGCTCTCTGTTCCCGATGTTCCCGGTTTAACGTCACAGCAACTGACAGTCGGTCGTCATTTTGTGTTTCTGTGCGAAGGCGATACGGCGGATTTTAATTTTGCCAAAGCGCAACTCGTGGTGGACGAATCCCATAAATATGAGTTTTCGATGGTGCAGGCGACGCCGCATCAAAGTCATTCGGGTGTCACTTTTAATATGGTCTCGTACACCATCGGTGAAATCAAAACCACTGATTTAAAAGTGACTGATTCGCAGAAGCAAATGAATTTAAAAATTCAACCGATTAAAGTTGAATCCATTTTGCCGCCACCGGAAAAAAATGCCGAAGGTGTAGCCAAGCCCATCGAGCCGTTTG
>CALMPX010000380.1 GCA_937871355.1 uncultured Bdellovibrio sp. | reverse complement strand
TAAGCACGGCGGCGATCATTTTATTATCGGCGGGCATGCTTTACTTCATGGGCCGGTTTTTCTTGGTCAATATCACTGAAGTTTTTGAAAAATGCATGAGTGGTGAATTTTTACAGTTAGCCAAAGATCAACACAGTGGAGAAATATTTTTTTATCTCGGTTTTAAGTTAGTCGTTTTATTGGGGCCGTTATTTTTTATTTCAGTTGTCGTTGGCATAGCTTCTCAAGTGATGCAAACAGGATTTCTTCAAATTGAAGATGCTTTGTCTCCGGATTTAAATAAACTTAATCCGTTGAATGCATTAGGTCGCATTTTCTCGATGAAGGGCGTTGCGGACATCTTTAAATCATTATTGAAAATAACAGCTATTTTCTTAGTTATGTATTTATTATTGAAATCGGAAGCGAAACAAATTCCTTATCTTTCAGGATATTCAACAGCCCAGATCATGTCATACATGGGTGGAGTCATCTTTAAATTATTCTTAGGAACAGGAATGTTCATGCTCGTGTTAGCTTTGGCCGATTATTTTTTTCAACGTTGGCAATTGGAAAAAGAAATGATGATGTCAAAGCAAGAAATTAAAGAAGAACATAAATCTCGAGAAGGGGATCCTTTAATCAAAGCCCGTATTCGCAAAATTCAACGAGAAGTGGCGAATCGTAAAATGTTGACAGAAATTCCCAAAGCTAATGTTGTCATTACCAATCCGACTCATATCGCTTGTGTTTTAAAATACTCGGATAAATTGCCAGCTCCTCAGTTAGTGGCTATGGGAGCTGATTTTATGGCTGAAAAAATTAAAGAGATCGCACGCCAACATAACATTCCGGTCATTGAAAATAAACCACTGGCTCGCACCATCTTTAAAACGATGAAAATCGGACAAATTATTCCACGAGAATTATTTACCGCGGTCGCTGAAGTTCTGTCTTATGTTATGCGCTTAAATAAAAAGAAAGCCAAGCGTCGACCGACCTCAACACGCGCGCCGAATAGAGATAAAGGATTATAAGCATGGAACAAATTTTTACTTTTATTAAAAGATTTGATAAGATCACCAAAAATACAGATCTATTTATTGCCTTCAGTTTATTGGCGATCTTGGCCGTTATGATTGTGCCACTTCCTCCTATTATGCTGGATTTAGCGTTATCATTTTCATTAGCGCTCAGTTTACTTATTTTATTAACAGCTGTTTATGTTAAACGAGCTTTAGAATTTACATCTTTTCCATCATTATTATTAATGACGACATTGTTCCGTTTAGGTCTCAATGTGGCCACAACACGCTTGATTTTATCTCATGGCCACGAAGGTCCTGCGGCCGCTGGTTCAGTTATTAATGCTTTTGGTAACTTCGTTGTCGGAAATAACTACGTTATCGGATTTATCGTTTTCGCTATTTTAGTCGTTATTAATTTTATCGTTATTACTAAAGGTTCTGGCCGTGTCGCCGAGGTTGCAGCACGTTTCACATTGGATGCGATGCCAGGGAAACAAATGTCGATCGATGCCGAATTAAATGCTGGCGTGATCAATGAACAAGAAGCGCGTAAGCGTCGACGTGAAATTGAGCAAGAGGCCGATTTTTACGGAGCCATGGATGGTGCCAGTAAGTTCGTTCGCGGAGATGCTATCGCCGGAATCATCATCACGATTATTAATATCGTGGGGGGATTATTGATTGGAGTATTGCAGAAAAATTTAGATCTCAGTACAGCGGCTAAATACTACACGATGTTAACAATCGGTGATGGATTGCTGGCTCAGATCCCGGCTCTTATTATTTCAACAGCGGCCGGTGCGATTGTCACTCGTAGTGGTAGTGGTGAAGACATGGGTACGGAAGTGACGGCTCAGTTATTTTCAAATACGCGTGCGATTTATACCGCGGCCGGCGTGATGGGAGCTTTAGCGTTAATTCCCGGACTGCCAGCGGGACCTTTTTTGTTGATTGCGTCAGGTTTGGGAACAATTGCCTGGACGATTAATAAATATAAACAGGAAAAAGCAGAGGATATACAAAAAAAAGCAGAACTGGAAGCGTCCACTCCCAAAAAAGAAATTTTGGATTCAGTACAAAGTGTGGATATGTTGGAACTTGAAGTGGGTTATGGATTAATTAAAGTTGTCGATTCCTCTAAATCAGGCGATTTGTTGGAACGTATTTCTTCGATCAGAAAACAATTTGCATTCGATTTAGGTTTATTAGTACCCAGTGTTCATATTCGAGATAATTTATCTTTAGCTGCAGGAGAATACCGTTTTTTGATTAAAGGCAGTAAGATTGGTGGCGGCATTTTAAAACCTGACATGCTTATGGCTATGGATCCTGGTAACGTAACTGAACGCATCGATGGAATTCCGACAAAAGAACCTGCCTTTGGATTAGATGCCGTTTGGGTTTCTAAAGCACAAAAAGATAAAGCAGAGTTTTCGGGTTATACCGTGGTCGATTTACCGACAGTCATGGCCACACATATTACCGAAATGATTCGTACTCATGCTCATGAGTTACTCGGCCGTCAAGAAGCCTCACAGTTGATTGAAAACTTTAAGAAAACACATCCTAAAGTGGTGGAAGATCTTATTCCTGACAATATGACATTAGGTGGAGTGGTTAAAGTGATGCAGAACTTACTAAAAGAACAAGTTTCGATTCGTGATCTGTTAACAATATTTGAAACATTAGCAGATGATTCGGCACGGATTAAAGATTTAGATGTTTTAACTGAAAATGTCAGAAAACAATTGTCTCGTACCATCACTGAAAAATATATGAATGAAGCCGGTGAAATCTCGGTCATGACTTTTGATTCCCGATTAGAAGAGTTAATTTCAAGCTCGTTACTTCAAACAGAGCAAGGGATTCAGCTGGTCATGGATCCTCAATCCGCGTCGAAAATGATTACTCATATTGCCAACAATATTGAAAAACATCCAGAAATTGCGGGACAACCGATTTTATTAACAAGTCCGACTGTACGCCGCCATATTTCAAAATTAGTGGCTCGTTTTATTCCGCAGTTGATCGTTTTATCACACAGCGAAGTAGGACCAGAGGCCCGGGTACAGTCCGTGGCTCAAGTGACTTTATAATTTATTTTTAAAATATTTTTTGCATTGCAGGAGTGAGCATGAACGTTAAAAAATTTGAAGCTAGAACGATGAAAGAAGCCTTAGATATGGTGAAAACGCAGCTGGGACCTGATGCTGTTATTTTATCGGCTAAAGAAATGACGAAAGGCTTCGGCGGTATTAAAAGTATCTAGATCACAGCGGCCTACTCAGAAAATATGTTGAAGCAAAAAGAGTTTGTTAAATCAAAAATGCCTACGGCGACCCAAGAGCAATTTAATCGCAGCTCGGCAAAAAACCAAAAAGAAGTGATGAAAAAAGTCATGCACGAGCAAATGCTACGTAGTCAACGTATGCAAGCTCAGGCTTCAGCGCCGGCTCCTAAAAAAATGACTCAGACTTCGACCATGCCCACATCCACTCAAATTAAATACACAGGAAGTACTGATCAATCGAGTCGTCGCTATATTGATATTGATTCGGACACCATCGCCACCAGTGCCCCGGCAGCAGCTCCGGCTCGTACGACGACGGCTCCCGCCTCTGTATTAACCGAGCAGGCGAAGAATGCTTGGAATAATATGGATGTTAAAAATTTAAAAACTGAAATTGAACAATTAAAAGAAGTGATTCTTGATTTTAAATCAATGCCACAAAACTCTGTGCAATCTCACCCCGGAGCTGAATT
>CALMPX010000379.1 GCA_937871355.1 uncultured Bdellovibrio sp. | reverse complement strand
CAGTGGGATAATTACATTCACCCCCATGAGCCGATGAAAGACTATTATAAGTTTCAAAGATATTATCTTTCATGCTGGAGTTGTTGGCTTCAGTTAAATTATTTTTAAAAGTGGCCGAAACACCATCGATGATTTTTTTGCCTTCAATATCAAGCTGCTCTTTTTCATCGGCGCTGAGGTTCACCATCATCATTTTCATAAACAAAATTTTGTTGTGAACATCTTGCAAATAGCTGAGGTAAAATTTGGCCAGCTGGGCCAATGTGGTCGGCCCGGTCGCTTTACAGACCTCATCAAGTTTATTATTAGCAGCGACGATGTATGAATTATAATCGGCTACTTCGAAGTCATCATAGCCTTTACTTTTACCGACAGCTGCTGTAGAAAGTTGAGCGATTGTTGTCGCAGCCCCATCAAAATGACCGCAGTTGGCTTTGCAAAATGTTTCGAGTGTTTCAGGTGGAGAATTATAATCATTAAATCCATAATGACCTAAACACATAAAGGGAATATCGTTTGGACCTAAACCGTTGTTCGGGCAAACAAAAGTTTCGCTGGCAGGATTGTAAACAAGGGTGTTTGATGCGTGCTCATGCTTAATAGGGTATTCAACATCGACTCCGCCTGCTTGATTCTGCATTCCAAACGTTCCTAATATGCGGTAACGCCATGTTAATAATTTATAAGCCTGACGGACTTGAAAATTAACATGGGCTACGACATTGAGCATTTCTGCTTGTTTCATCGCCCCGTAGTACGCAGCTAAATCCGTTGATTGTTGTAAATTAATTTTATGATGAACCAGTAGTCCCACATTAATCATCAGCGCAAACAAAATGAAAACGATTTGAAAAATCAAAGCGACAAAAATGGCGACTTGGCCTTGGTAGTTTTTGTAAACTCGGCGGAGGAAAATTTGAAGCTGCTTTTTGCACTGATTTTTTAAATTCATGAGTCTTTATTTTAGATGGAAAAAGCAGGGTTCGCAACCATGCAATGAGGTAAAAGGCATCTGGACCTTAGTACTGTCTCATAAAATTACGCGATGTAAGAAGACTATTTTTAAAATCTGGCGCAAAATAAACGAACTATTTGTAAACGGAGTACTTATGAAAAATTATTTATTAATCTGTAGTTTAGGCGTAATTCTTGCCACCGCGGTATCAGCTCAAGCTGAGGTTTTATTTGAAGGGTACTACAAAGTGACTCAGTTTAATAAACACATCGGATTTATTGTTCAAAGAAACGAACTTGATAATAAAACAAAAGAATTTAAAACCACTAGTTTTTTAAAATTGGCTAAAAATGGTTTTGATATGACTGAATCACTTCAAGCGACTTCGTCTGCAGAACTTGTACCATTGAAATATTCTTATATAGCTACCGACGGCAAAAAAACCAAGACGATCGACGCCACCATTTCCAAAAACAAATTAAAAGCCATCACCATCGAAGATGGTAAAACAAAAAAGACTGAGAAAAAAGTTAATAAAGACGCGTTTTTATCAAGTGCCCTTTATTATATGATGCTTAAAAGCAAAGCGGGCTTGCAAACAAACAGTAAATTTGATTTTTATGCCATCGCCGAAGAGACGATCGATGATACAAAGGGTTCTTCACTAATTGATAAAAAACTAGTGACCGTAGATAAATTACAGCTTTTAAAAGTGACGAATAAATTTGCCGGTAGTGAATATGAAAATTTATTAACGGATAAAGGCGAAGTGTACAGTTCGTTCACTCCGGCCACGGATATTAAATCAGAATTGGTTAAAAATCCAGACGATGCGACCGAAGGAATCAAAATTTCGGCTGGCGTATTAGAAAAAATATTTGGCACAGTCCCCGGTGGAAAAATAAATCCTCTTTATACAAAATAACCATTCAAGATGAAATAGGCACTTATGAAATTAAATGAAATCGTTGGACAACTGACATTAATCGGTATTTCAGGACATACATTAACAGCTCAAGAGAAAAAATTTATTATTGAAAATAATATTTCTGGCGTGGTGTTATTTGCACGTAATGTTGCTGAGCCAAAACAAATTTTTGATCTTTGTAATGAGATTCAATCACTACGCCATCAAATGGCCGACAAGGCGCCGTTATTTATTGGTATTGATATGGAAGGTGGCCGCGTTCATCGTTTGAAGACGCCTTTTACTCAGTGGCCCGCTTTAAAAACAGTGGGCGATTTAGATGCACCGACGGTGGCCTATCAATTTGCATTACAAATGGGTTTAGAGCTGATGTCCGTCGGAATTAATTTAGATTTTGCACCTTGCGTAGATATTTTTAACAATCCCAAAAATACGGTTATAGGTGACCGCGCGGTCAGCACTGATTATTTAATGGTTGAAAAAATGACGTCAGCTTTAGTTCGCGGCTATTCGAAATCGGGAATTTTTTCGTGCGCCAAACATTTTCCAGGCCACGGTTACACCGTAATCGATTCGCATGAAGAATTGCCGATTGAACCTTTTGATTTAAAGCGTTTGCACGATGTGGAACTAGTGCCTTTTAAAAAAGCCTTCCGTAGCAAAGTGGATATGGTGATGACCGGACACATTTCATTTCCCAATATCGATCCAAAATGGCCAGTCACTTTGTCTGAATTATTTTTGAAAAAAATGATCAAAGATGAATTTAGATATCGTGGATTAATTATTACTGATGATTTAGATATGAAAGCGATGGCAAAACACTACGATAAAGGCGAAATTCCAGTTCGTTCATTAGAAGCTGGAGCCGATTTATTATTGTACTGTAACGAGCCTGATTCTCCGCCGGTGGCAATCGAATCTGTGGTGCAAGCTGTGGCTACAGGACGCTTGCAAAAATCTGATTTAGAAACTACGCACGCCAAAGTTTTAGCGGCGAAGAAAGAAAAACCAGGCATGGTGAATGCATTATCATTTAATGAAGCCATGGATGTGGTCGGACATAAAGAGCATCAGTATTTAGCGGATTGTTTACGTAAAAAAATTATGCCCGAGGGTATTATTTCAGAACATAATTGATCGTTTTTTATCGCTGTTGATCTTTACTGAGCCTTTGAAATGCTAAATTTTGTATTTCTTTGGCCAGGACTAAATTCTGACTTAATAAATGATAAAAATCATTTCGACTTATTTCTAATAAAGTTGTTGGTCCGTTACTAAAGACTGAAGCGGTGTGTATTCCGTTTGTCATGGTTAAAGAGACCTCTCCGAAAAAAGTTCCTTGTGACATGCTTGAAATAATTTTTGCGTCCTGGACGACTTTGATCTGCCCTTGAACAATCAGATAAGCGGCGTGACTGGGATCATTTTGTTTAAATAAAATTTGATCATTTTGCAAAGTGATTATTTTCCCCACGAACGTCAAAGCATCTAAACAATCAGCCGGAATTTTTTTAAAAAAATCAGAGTGGGATAAAGCATTTTGAATCCAAAACCGTTTTGTCATTTGATGAGCTACGGATTGATTTAAAATAGGATCCAGAATGGCGGCCTGATAAGGGACGACCAGAACTTCACAAGCCTGAGTCGCGATAATGTCAGCTGATTTTGGCGAACCCATTAAAAAACTAGCTTCTCCGAAAATACCGTTTTGACTGATGACGCTAATAAATTGTCGACTGGTCGAAGACGTTTTGTAAAGCGCCGCTTGGCCCATTAATAAAACATACATGTTTCGATCAAGGTCACCGGTTTTACAAATAGCTGTATCCGCAGAATATTTTCTGAGCTCTGATTTTTGAATGAGTATTAGAGCTAATTCACGAGGAAGACTGCGAAAAAAAGGCAAATCGAGTATTTTCTGAATCATATTTTTTTGTGGAGTCGAAACACCGGTCGACCCACGATCAACCGGTGAAAGCATTCCCCCCGACATATTTTTAAAATAATGAATGAGCGTCGGATTAAGAACAGCGTTCGCTTTCACTAATTTTTCCACCAGATGATACAGCTCTTGAAAGTTAATCAACCAGCCGTTTTTCATGAAGCGCGCGACCAATTGCTCAATCGAATCCTGTGACGTCAAGTAGGTCAGATATTGCTTTTGAAGCTCGTTTAAAGCCAATGTATTTAAATGAACGTTTTGATTAAAAATAAATGCTTCAGATTCAATTTTCAAAAAATGCTCCTGCCATTAATTAAACAGTTCGGTAAAAAATACAGGTTTACCCACTGTGAGATCGCTCTTATTCCAGCTTATCCGGCCTTGTTTTTGTAAGCAATGGTTTAAGGGGTTCTTATGACAAACTCGTATTTTATATCTGTATTACTGCATTTAGGTTTATTTGTAGCCGCCCTTTTGGTGACGCCACCTTTGTTAGAAAAATTAGAAGATCGCCAAATTACTGTAGAAATTATTGAGCCCACCGAGGCCCCTCCGGAACCTCAAGTGGCCGCGCCGAAAGTCGCAGACGTCGCAGATCAAAAAGCAGAACCACAGCCCCAAAAAGCTTTACCAGCCAAAGCGGCCGTGGTTGAAAAAGCTCAAATAGCCAAAGAGATTAAATCACCGATGAAAAAAGCGAAAGTGGCTCAAAAAACTAAAGCGAAATCACCGGTTGTAAAAATAAAGGCCGCCAGTGCGGGACCAAAAATAGTTCATGCCAAAGCCGCTCCTTCACGGGCGGGTTCACCAGTTCCTGAAACTTTAGATGATATCGAATCCGATTTAGATTACGATGCGGTGGCATTGACTCAAGCGGGATCTTTAAATGAAAGCGAACTCGATCATGAATTTAATAAAGTGGATAAAAAAAGCGAAGCGGCTATGAGCGCTCAAAAATCGGCTTTTGATAGTGAATTAAAAAATGCCGAAGAAAGTTCTGAAAAAGAATTGGCCGGAATTGAAAACGAAAATCAAGAAAATGCCAAGGCCATGTCAGATGCATTAAAGGCCACGCGCACCAAGAATGCAGCGATCTTGGCAAAAATTCGTGCCGGAGAAATCGCCGCAGAGAATGAACGAATCGCCCGCGATGCCGCCGCCAAAGCAGCCGCAGCGAAAGCGGCTTCTCGTGTTGGTGGAAACGGAAATAATACTTTTGGTGCTGCCAATGGGCCGGTGCGATCGATTGAAAATTTACGTCAAGTGCCGGGAAATCCTAAACCCAGTTATTCGATGGATGAGCGTTTTAATAAGCAACAAGGTACGGTCGTGTTTCAAGCCTACGTGACGGATCAAGGAAGCTTACAACAATTTAAATTATTGCAATCAACTGGTCATAGAAATTTAGATGGAAAAACTTTAGCTGCATTGAAGAAGTGGAAATTTTATCCGGGTCAACAAGGTTGGGTTGAGATTCCACAAACTTGGAATTTAAAAGGTGAGGCTGAAGAAATGCCAACGACCTTAAGAAGAAAAGTCAGTCAAAGATAAACTTTAACTGACTTACAAAATCATCAAAAAAATTAGTCTCCGAAAAGAGCTTTTTTAGTTTTAGTCGAACCTTTAGTTCGTAAAGCCGCTTTTTGTTCCGGCACGAGCTTTTTTGTGTTTACGGATAATTTTAGTTTTTTTAGTTTTAGATGCCATAGCTACCTCATTGTTAAAATTTTAAGCAAAAAATCATGAAAGACCTCAATTGATATCAAAAGGGAACACTTAAGTCAATTATGTGTAGAGGATCAACAGTACTTTTTGCTTCGGACTGGTAAGCATAATGAAGTTGAAATTGGGGTCCAGCGAAACCAACACCTAAAGTGGTGAAATTCTGAGACAAAACGTTGTCGTTTCTATAGCCAAAGCGAGTAATAATCCAATCATTGATGTAGGTTTCTAAACCAAATTTATAGATATAGCGATCCGAGGGCTGTTTTTCGATGGATTCCATATCAAAACGCAATTGAGCAAAATTTTGATAAACATAAGCCAAACCGGCTGTTGTGATAGCCACATGATCAACGGCATCCGGTAAATCCGTGTCGTTGAGGGCGATATTTTTCTGAGTGAGTCCGAAGCTTAAAGCTTTGGTCGGTTGCCATAAAAAACCAGCGGTGGCGCGCGTTTGCTTGTAACTGGTGTCGCTACCAGTCAGCTTCATATCATTTAAATTAACATCTGCACCAAAAGAGATGTTTCCGGTTTTAGTTTCAAAAGCATAAGCTAGGATCAAATGATAGACGTTACTTTTAAAAGCATCATTAGAATATTTTTCATAAAATCTACTTTTAAACAATCGTTTTTTAATATG
>CALMPX010000378.1 GCA_937871355.1 uncultured Bdellovibrio sp. | reverse complement strand
AGCTGATGGAACGCCAGGCCCTAAACAAGACATGAATGAAGTTGAAGCTTGGTTAAAGGAAATGAAGCTGTCGACCAATCCCGATGTGATTTTTATTGATCCTGTGTTGAATAAAATCGAGCGTACTCCCTTGCAGACTTTTTTATTTGATCATTATAAAAAGAACTATGTGAAAGATGGCTATATCACTTTATTCCGCGGAGCCGAAAAGCAAGGTGAATTCCAAAGTTGGAGTAAAGGTGAAGTTCCTCGTGGTGTGCGTTATTGGACGCCGACGGCCAACTACGCCTGGAGATACGCCCGCAAAAACACCAATTTTATTGATGAATTGGTGGCCGGTGAAGCGCCATTATTTAAATTTAAAATTCCCGTGGCCGAATTCGAGGCCATGGTCATGAGAACATGGCCTCGTTTAACCTTAGGAACTGAACTCACTAAAAGTGCTCATCGTAGTTTTGATTCAGGAAAGCAGTTTACAGATGATTTAACTAATGGCCAAGCTTACTTAGGTGAAGGTCGTTATGGAGTCGAATTTGAATTGCGATCGAACCGTTCAGGCGCGCAAGATATGGTGAAATATTTTAAAGGAGCGGTAACGATTCAAGATTTAGCACAAGATCGTATCAGTGTTTTGAATTTAACGGCTCAACGTTTGATTGAAAAAAATCCAGAAAATAAGATGCAGATTGAAAATTCATTCAATATCCGGATCAAGCGCGTGCAATCTGAAGAAAAAATCATTAGCGGGATAATCAATAAAATTTCATCAGTGGAATTAAATCAAATGATGAAAGAAATGCCGTCAGGTTCTGCGGAAATCACAAATATTGTGGGTGTTAATTTTAATTCGTGGGCTCGTGAAAAAATAAGCCTCATCGCTAATGCAGAAATGACTTTAAAAGCGGCGAAAGAAGCTCAAAAATCATCTGCGGGAACCAAGACCTGTGAAGGTTTATTTCTAGGTGGAGTATAATATGTCTTTGTTTAGAAAATTAATTGTTTCAGTACTTGTTTTTTCATCGTTTCCTGCTTTTGCTCAGCAATCTTGTGAAGCTTTGTTTGACCGTAGTCCTCAGCTAATTTCAAAGAAGAATTTTAGCGAGGCACATAAAATCATTTCGACACAAGTAGAATCGATTAAAGATGGTGTGAAGTTTATGGATGTTTTTTTAAAGCTTCAAAGAGCTGATTGGTATTCATATAAATTAGTTTCTGATTTGCTAGTAACTTTAGATGCTGCTCCATTATCAAATATCGAAATACTCTCTTTAAAGCGACAGTCAATCATGAGGAACGAAGGATATGAAAATTTTTTAAAGCAGAAATTAGTTGATCCGCAATATCTTGAAAATTATAAAAAGCATATTGACGAAAATTACAATTACTTTTTACTTTTGGAAAAAATAAATGAAAAAATAGGTGTACAAGTATTTCCCCATGCGCGGCTTGATCTTGTTGCAACAAATCGGGAAACAATTAAACAAGGTGAAGCTCAACTAAAAATAATGAATGAAGATTTTGAACGTCATTTTGAATTAACTGGCTATAAAAGTATGGAAGAATACCGTGCTTTTGTTGAAAGCGTTAATCCAGAATCTAAAAAATTACTTCAAGATATTCAAAAACATTTATTTGTGACAATTCAAAGGCCTGAAAATGCTCGTTTTTGGATTCCATTGACCGGTTTTCAAAACCAAAGAACGACTGGAAGTAGTGGCGGTGCTTATGATCCCGGCAAAAGAGATAAAGTTGAAATGACATATTTGAACTTACCTTTGGAAAAATATCAAGCTATGAGCACACGTTTTAAAGTCAAAAATGCTGCTATGGATATTAAATCGAAAGAAACAGGGCTTAAGCGCGAAATGGCTTTTCTTGGGCAGTATGGTTCTGATCATTGGATTGTTAAAGAATCAGTTTTGGAAAAAAGAGCAACATGGACAAATATGAACTCTATGGCGGCAGTATTTAATTATATTGAAACAGTTTCGAGTGACAAGGCGAATATTTTGTATAGAGCTATTCCATGGAAGTATCGCGAATTCATATTGCCATATATCGATAAATTA
>CALMPX010000377.1 GCA_937871355.1 uncultured Bdellovibrio sp. | reverse complement strand
ACTTTGCATCGAGATGATTTAAATAAAAAATTTTCAGATGAAATAAAAACTCTCGTAAGCCTTAAATTCCAATTATAACTTAATCAGCTTTTAATATTAAAGAGCAAGCTCTCCACACAGCCGGATTTCTTGAAAACTATGTTCTATTAGCCAGCGATGAAGTAGAGCCTTCTGAATGGTTTGTCATCGTCGATTCTAAAAATTGTAAAATTAAATTTATCGATATCACAAATGACGGAAGTCCTTCTGAAATCTGGGATTAATTTTTAATTTAAAATAAAACAAAAAAAAGCCTACTTTGTTAGTAGGCTTTTTTTGTTTGTTATCGATATTTAATAAACCCATCATCGACAAGGTTTTTTTCAATACACCAGCAAATCGTGTGATACACAATCGCATGAGCTTCTTGAATACGAGCGGTATTACCACCTGGAGCTATGATATTAATGTCAGCCATTTTTTCTTTGGCCGCAATCCCACCATCTTTACCTGAGAATAAAATCGATTTTGCACCGATTTTTTTACACATCTCGAAACACTTCAAAATATTCGGAGAATTTCCGGATGTGGTGATTCCGATAAAGATATCTTTCGGCGTCATCAAGGCTTCAACCTGTCTTGAAAAAATATGATCGTAAGAATAATCATTTCCCGCCGCCGTAATAATCGACGTATCCACCGTCAAAGCAATCGCTTTTAAAGGATCACGATCTTTACTTAATTTAACGACGAGCTCAGCGACAAAATGCTGAGCATCCGCAGCCGACCCGCCGTTACCGGCAACGAATAATCCTCCGCCATTTTTATAACATTGAACAATCATCTTAATCATTTGCTCAAATGTTTCGTGTAATTTGGTGTCGTTACCTATTTGAGTTACATTTTGTTGAGCTTCCGTAATCGCGTCTTTTAATATTTTTTGAATCATGGTGTCGTCCGTCCTTATTTAATTCTGTTTTTAAGATAGTCGTAAAGATCATGTTTAAGATCTTCGCGGTCTAAAGCCACTTCGATATTGGCTATCAAGTATCCGAGTTTATCGCCGGCATCAAATCGACGCGCATTAAACGAATAGGCATTCATATTTTGTGTCTTCGCTAACATATTCATAGCATCACTTAATTGCAGCTCTCCGTTGTGACCTGGTTTAATTTCATCAATATAATTAAAAATCTTGGCCTCAAAGACATAGCGTCCCGGCAAAGCCCATAATGAAGGAGCCTGGTCTGCTTTTGGTTTTTCCACCACGCCGAGAATTTTTGCTCCGCTCTCCAACTTTTCAAATTTCTCTTTACCTAAATCCACGATGCCATACTTTTCAGTTTGATTTTTTTGAACCGGCAAAACCCAAACGCTGCTAGATTCCGTTTTTGAAAATTGGTCACATAAAAAACGAGTCACATTTTCATTATTATTTTTAGATATCGTAATCTCGTCACCCAACAGAACCGCAAAAGGATCATTCCCCACAATCGTTTTAGCACAACGAATAGCATGACCTAAACCTAAGGCTTCTTATTGTCTTAAAGAAATAATGTTAATATTGTTTCGGATGTGGTTTAAATTCTTGAGTAAATCTTCTTTACCATCTTTAACTAATTTACTTTCCAGCTCGTAAGAGATATCAAAAAAATCTTCAATGGCGGTCTTACCACGACCTTGAATAAGGACGATATCTTCGATCCCTGCGTTCATAGCTTCTTCAATCACATAAAGAATGGTGGGCTTATCAACGATCGGGAGCATCTCTTTAGGGATGGTTTTGGTCGCTGGAAAAAAACGCGTTCCTAATCCGGCTGCGGGTATAACGGCTTTTTTAACTTTATTCGAACTTATCATTTTTGGCCTTATGTTTGCTTTATTTAATTTTGCACCGATTTTGCGAAAAATTCGAGGCCAAAATTACACTGTTGATGAAAACAGTTCAAAACCAACGAGGAAAATATGACAAAAATGTTTAATGCATTAGCAATCACAGGAGTTCTTCTACTGTCTCAAGCTGTTTTAGCTCAAAACGTCTCTATTCGTGGTGTCAGATTATCAGGATCAGGTTGTGATGCCGCCACCGCGTCGGCTGTAACGACTGCTGATGGCAAAACCCTCTCGGTTCTATTTGATAATTATATCGCAGAAATTGGCCAAGGATCTGCTAATCCACAATTAACATCTCTTAAAAAAGACTGTCATGTTCTCATCGATGTTGATGTTCCATTCGGATATCAATACGCTCTCAATCAAACTGAATACCGCGGTTTCGCCGCTTTACCCAAATCCGCTTATGGCTTGCACCGTTTCACTCAAATTATTCCAGGCGCACCTGTAGCGAGCATGAAAGAGGCTCAACTTTTTGGTTCATTGAACTCTAACTACAGTGTTATTGTATCAACGAAACCAGGTCGAGAAGTTTACTCTCAATGTAATAATAAATTCCAAACGATTGATCTATTCTCTCAGTTACAATTAGCTTACTTACCGAATACATCAGACAGATCAATCGCTATGCTCAATCTTGATACGGTTGATACCGGCGTAAATTCTCGATTTAAATTGATCTGGAGAAAATGTAAATAATTTCGGCTTAGTTCAAATAGTAAAAAATAAAACAGCTCTTAAATAAAGAGCTGTTTTATTTTTTGAATGTCACGAACGAAACTCTGAACTTGATGAATCATGTCCGTATTTTTTTCATCCATTTTTTGAATGGCATTTGAATAGTTTTTCTCTTTTTTTAAGGCAAATTTAACATCACGCATGGCCTGACGAGCGCCCTCTATCGAAAAACGATCTCGGTATAATAATTTTTTGATGAGAAATGCATTTTCGACATCTTTTTTAGTGTAAAGACGCTGATTATTAGAGGATTTCTTAGGTTTCAAAACTTCGAATTCTTGCTCCCAATATCTTAAAATATATTGCTTAATACCCAATAAATCAGCCACGTCACCAATCTTAAAACCAAATCGATCTGGAATCGAGGCGATTTCAGCTAAAAGCTGTTCGTCGACTAAAACCGAGGGCATCGAATCGGATTCGGCTTTTTGCGCTACGGGAGCTTTGGCAAAAAAAGTATCGTCTAATGATAACTCAATTTCATTATTATTCATCGTCATCCTCGTCATCTTTACCGATTAAGTGTTCGTAATCTTCACCATTGAGCATGGCTTTTAAAACCTGACTTGGTCTAAACGTCAGTACGCGACGTGCGGAAATTTTAATTTGATCACCGGTCTGAGGATTCCGACCGACTCGTTCTTTTTTACCACGAACGAGGAAATTACCAAATCCAGAAATCTTCACTTTTTCACCCTTTTGTAGAGTTTCTTTGAGCGAATTAAAAACCATTTCAACGAGTTCACTGGCTTCTTTTTTAGAGAATCCGATTTTATCATAAACTTTTTCTACGATGTCCGCTTTGGTAACAGTAGAATTTCCAATATTTTGACCAGCCATATGTAATTCATTTCCCTTGAAGTTATTGTCCCATTAAGGCTATCAACATATTGAAACTAATCAAGTTTACTAAAATATCTGGACTTTTTTCTGCTCTGCGCAAAAAATAGGCCTCACTTTTTCGATAAATCAGCGTCGACTTAAAACCTTGGTCTAGTTTTGTGTATTTTTTCGTTAAATTATACAGGTCTTAGTCGAGGTCGTGACATAATAATCACAGTGATTCAGGAGGAAGCATGGATTTTGAATTTCAATTAGAGCATTTAGATACGACTCACTCAAATCAGCAAGAAGAAATGACCTCAGGCGCTCGAAACCAATTCGGAGACCATGACTCGGCCATTCTTAACGACCTCACAAAACAAATCGAGGACCTTCAAGGCAAATTAAAATTGAGTTATCGTAAATTATTTTTATTTGAAACCGAAAATCAAAAGCTTTTAAAAGATAAAAATTTTTATTTCTACGAGAATAATAATCTGACTGAACAAATTAAAATGATATCTGAAAAAATGTCCAATTTAGAAAACTATTCAAAAGAAATCGAAATTGAATTAAATGGCGCTTTAGTCACTCAATTTACCTTCGCTAATTCAATGGGCTCATTTATCGGAAATATTGAAAAGGGAATTAATACGTTGGTAATTAAAGCCACTAATCAAGATGGAACTGTTACAAAAAGTGAAACCGTTGTGTTGTCAGAACGCTTAGGAACTCCAACTACTTCAGTTACCCCAACTGACACCTCAGGCAATTCTGGTGCTTCATCTACAGGAGCAAAAACTACTGTGATTTGTCATGGTGCTTCAGATCCAAACGCAACACCTCAAACGATGACAGTGCCAATGACTCAATTATTTATGCACTTGGGGCATGGAGATACTAAAGGTGAATGCCCTGCAGCAAAAGTAAATCCTATTAAAGTAAATCCACGACCAAATCTTAATATGCCAAGTAATGGCAACAAAACAGAAATTAAAACGGATACTTTAAATAAACAACCAATTAATTCTCCAAGAAGACCGCGCTAATATGAACTATATTTTATTTGATGATACCACTTGGCAAAATTTGCTACCATTAACATTTACAAAGCCAGTTTCTGAAATACGAATTGGTATACTAACTATAACCGAAAAATGGGAAACATATTTGAGTGGTAAATTAACCATTCAAACTCAAGAATATTTAAGTGCGAAATATAAACCTTCATATACCAATAATGCTGTTTTTATAAATGGTAAAATTTGTCCAACAGCAGAGTTGTTGGCAAAAATTAATGATTTAGAATTTAATAAAGGCATTAAAAAAGGTAATACCTTAATTGCTTATAGAAGCAATCAAGCCTCACCTTTAAATATTGAAGAAGCTCTTATTCATTCTGTAGAAACA
>CALMPX010000376.1 GCA_937871355.1 uncultured Bdellovibrio sp. | reverse complement strand
AATGGATTTGACTAGGTCTAGTCAATACGTGACCTATTTCTTTTTATTTATGTTGATTGGTCGTCTTTTTTTCGCTTTTAAAAAAATATCAATGAGCACAAAAAAACAAATGAATATCTCTTTAATATTATCTCTTATCTTGCTGATATTAGGTCTTAATTCTCATCCGCTTATTTTGACGATCGTTGGATTATCCATGGCGCCTTTTTACCCTTTGAGTGTTGCTTACATATCTGAAGCGACAGGGATTCATGCTCGTAAATTTTTAACTTTTGCTATGGGTTTTCAAAGTTTAGCCGTTGTTTCTATGCATCTAGGAGTCGGCTATTTAACGGACACATTAGGCTTATTTTATGCTTTTGGTGTGGGGATTTTTGCGCTACTATTGTCTTTAGTATGTTTAAATTTTCATCCGAAAAAATTAGTCTAATTTTTTTACTTCTTTTTTGTAGTCTGACCGTCTGGTCTAGACCTAGTTATCGTTCTACGGCCATTATCGAATACGTGATCGATGAACAGAATTTAATGGCCACCTCTGATTCTGGGGATTGGAATGTTGGTGAAATACTTCCGATCATATCGCAAAACTCTAAAATCGGAGTTTTCGCCTACGCTGAATTAGCTTCGCTTAAATATATTCAAGCCAATAAATATAATTTAAAATTAAAACTTCTTCGTCAGTCGCGTAAATACCTGATTCAACAAGGTGACTACATTAAGCGGCTTAATTTAGGGACTGAAAATAATGATTACGTCGGAACAACCGATTTATTAGTTAAGAAAAATGAAATGTCTGTTTCGGCTAAATATAAGCCTTTAGTTTATCAAGGGATTTTTATTGGTGAAACAGCTCAGATGTTGTATCAGGATGAATTCCTGATAAATTTTTTAGGAAATGCTTATTACGGCATTCATGAAAATATTATGATTGGTTCCTACTTGCCGCTGAACTTTTTAACAGGAGTCAATGGCAGCTTAAAAGCACGCGTCTATGATTCCGAATCAACTACTTTGTCAGCCGGCTTAAGCTATGCCGATGTCAAAGAAAAAAATGAACGGACTTTGAATCTCAACTTATATTGGGATTCAATTTCATCAGATACCTTACTGTCTCATGTTTATCTGAGCTTGGGCTTGATTAAGTGGGAAGATGCCGGAGACGCCAAGGCCATTAAAACTTTGGGATCCAGTTCTTTTCAAACAGGTTATGAAGTTATTCTTTCTAATTGGGATCGCTTTTTGATTGGTCCCAGTTACAACTTCGACTCGAAAACGCTGGGTGGGTATTTAGCTTATATTTGGATTTATGATCGCTTTCATGCCGAAGCATCCATCAATACCACAAACATCACTTCGACTAAAATTCGTCCCGGTGATGGCTATTATGGTGCCTTTGACCTGTACTGGAGATTTTAGTTTGAATAAATTTTTTGTCAGTTGTCCTATGAATTTTGAAAACGAACTCGTCAAAGAGATCGAATCTTTTTGGTTTTCATTGATCGATTTAGATGGACTGCCAACGCGTGAACCACTGCCTGAATTTGAAATTGATACCGGTGGAGTTGAATTGAAAACACCCTTGCATTTGGGTTTGCAGATCAATTTTTTTAGTAAATTGGCTTTGCGTGTTCTGATGCGTATCGAAAGTTTTGAAGCACGCTATTTCGATCAGTTTGAAAAAGGCCTCGCTAAATTAGCTTTAGAAAAATATCTTCCGCCGCAAAAAATCAATATTCAAATTGAATCGATGAAATCTCGTTTATTCCATGAGGGTAATTTATTAGAGTCGGCGACAAAAGTGCTGGCGAAAAGAAATTATATTTTTGATAAAGAATCAGACATGACTCTATTGTTTCGCGTGGTCAAAGATCGGGTTGTCATCAGTATCGACACATCAGGTGAACATCTCCATTTTCGAGGATACCGAAAATTCCAAGGGGAAGCTCCGATTCGCGAAAACTTAGCTAGTCTTATTTTGCAATTATCGGATCTCAACACCATGCAGGATCAAGTTATTTTTGATCCTTACTGCGGATCTGGCACTTTCTTTTTTGAGTCACAATTAAGTCATTTTCCTAATTTTAATCGTAAATACAGCTTTCAAAAATTTAAAAATATTCCGGCCATTTTTAAATCTGACAGCTGGAAAAAAAATTATCGGTGGATCAATTCTAACCAAATCAATCAATTCTTTGGGATTGAAAAAAACACCGACACCTATAAAAAAATCGCTTTAAATAGTGAAGTGTTTAAAGACGTATTTTGTCCTATAGAAATTCAGGCGGTTCAGGCCGACAGTGAAAATTACGATCTTAAAAAAATCGATGATTTTGCTGCGGGAAAAAAGATAGCTTTAGTCACCAATCCACCTTACGGTGAACGCTCAGCAGCAGGGGATGTGGTTAAAAGTATAGAGCGCTTTGAGGGTTTAAAAAATCTTGAAAAAGTTGTCATTATTCATCCCGAAAATTGGAAGTTTCACTTTAAGAAGTTGAAATTAGCAAAGAGCATACCTTTTTCTAATCAAGGATTGAAGACTCAAGTCAGTATATTTGAAAAATAGATAAACTATTTAACAAAGTCTGAATAAACCCGAACACCTTTATTGTTGTTAACTTGCAGCAGATGCTCAAGCGTTGTTTTTTCAACGCGCGCTGTGTATTGGTTTAAGCTGGCTTGGTAGATCCAAAGTGTTTCACCAACGCGTTCGACAATAGCGATATGCCCGGGTGCTCCTATTCTTTCCCATTGGCAAATAAATCCTGTTCTTTCGCGGTAGGACCACAGATGTCGCTTGAGTTCGGTTACATTGGTAAATACTGCGACTTTATAATTTTTGAATATTTTCTGAGCCGCAACATCGAAATCATTAGCTAAAAAATCCACAGTTTTAAATCCGAGAACTTCTAAGACGCGCTCAATATAAAAGTTGCAGGCGGCTCCAATTTTTTTGCCTTCTTTAACCATGGTGTTGTAGGTGGCAATAATAAAATTTGAAGCCGTTACGTGTTCCTCTTTTTTTGATGTTTCTTTTTTTACAGAGGGGGGAGTCGGGACCAGTGGAAGTGGTGTAGCTTTGGGCGCTTCAATTTTTTTTGCAGGCGTCGGAGCAATCTTTTTATTTATTGAAGTAGAAGTTGGCTCAGGGGCAGAGGTAGGATTGAACACAGCAGGTGGTTCCTCTAATTGGGGTTCGGTCGGGCTTATTGTCGTAGTTTGTACTGTTGGAGTAAATGTTGAACCAAGCGTTGGTTTGACAGTGAGTGAAGTTTCCTTTGTCGTTTTTGCTGATTCTGGATTTTGTGCGTTCTCGAGTTTTTGATTACAGGCTGTGAGTCCTAATGTAAGGCTTGAACAGATTAATAAGTGGATAAAAGAACGTGGTGTTTCCATATGTAAATCACATTCGAAAAGTATACCAACTTCATACACGCTACCGCCGTTTAGAGCACGTCAGCCATTAATTTATAAAATAAAATAAAAATCTTTTTTTAAAGTTTTTTAATTGTTTAGAGAGCATATTGATATTG
>CALMPX010000375.1 GCA_937871355.1 uncultured Bdellovibrio sp. | reverse complement strand
TCAACCAAAATTTAGGATTTGAAATTGTAAATTATAAAATGAGAAAAAATATAATTGGAATTTAAGGCTTGTGACTTAACTTTCCCTTCCGGGTGAAATTAAGATATCGAATCAAAAAGTAAAATTTTCAAAAAACAAAAGAAGACACATTCAAGAATTCGCCATTCTAATCCTAATTTTAACGTTTTTAAGGGATTAGGCGAGGGCTTAAATTGAACGTCAGCGGCTTCTCAAAAAAATAGATGCTAGTTTTGGTTTTGGGTTAATTCTGGGGTTGACGTAGGACTGAATGCTCGGGTCATAATATGTATGAGGCGGGGAGATAAGTATGTCTAAAAGTCGAGTTCTTATTTTAAGTTTAATCACGGTCGTCTTGTTCTTTTTATTTCAAAATTTTACTAAATATGGATCATTAAATCACACTGCAACATCGAGTCTGCCGCAGGGATATTATAAAAAAAGTTTTTCCGATGAATTTAAAGGGCCCGAGGCGACAATGTCTAAAGAGTACATTGATAAGTGTTTTAATAGCGAACCAACATGTAAAGACTATTATGGGCCTTTCGTTAATTGCTCTGAAAATTCATATACTTTTACCAAGTTAAAAAATATGAATAAGTGTAATTGGCAAGTCGCCAGAATGATCAACTGGATGTCTCCGGTTATTAATCAGTTCGATCCCAACGAAGTTGAAGTTGATAAAGATCTTAATAATGGTGTGATGATTTTAAAAGCGCATTCGATTATGCCTGATGGTCAGCTTCGAAATTTAGGACGCAACAATTTTCAATCAGGCCATAAAAATGATATCGGATATTATCGTTCTTGGATGAATAGCCAAGGGTATAACTGCGAAGGCATTAACGACGTCCATCAAAGAAAATGTCCCATTCAAGCGGGACTTGTGCACTCGAATCCGAATTCATTTTATGGGGGCGGCGGGTTTGAGCAACAGTACGGTATTTTTCAAGTCAGAGGCAAGCTTTCTTACGGAGATGGATCATGGCCCGCGTTTTGGATGTTGCCAAATGCGAGCTGGCCCGGCGGTGGTGAATTTGATTTAATGGAGTCTTGGAATCAAGACCTTGGATCCCAAAATTATCATACAGGAATCTGTGACAACAGCGGAGTTGAGGATCTCAATGGAAACTGTCCTGGTGGACGAAGATGGCATTTAAGTAAAGGCGGGTCATTAAAAGGAAAAGACACCCCGACGCAAAAAAGTTTACTTAGTTCATATCATACCTACACTTTAAATTGGAAACCAAACAGAATTGAATTTTTGATTGATGGAATTGTTGTTAATACGGTGAATGAAGGAGAAGTTTTAGACGGAAGCACTTTAGATGTTGATCCCAAATTAAACGGTTCCTATGCCGCGCACATCCCGCAAAGGCCTTTTCACTTTTTACTTAATTTATCAGTCGGCGGTAATTTTTCTGGCGTTGATCCCGAGTTATTTAAAGAACAAAGACTTTTTATCGACTACGTCAGAACTTGGAAAGAATGTCAAACCCCGCAGGATTTCTGTTCAGACGGAGGTATTTTTAAACAAGGTTATTGCTATCGAGGAAATGGTTCGTCTTATGTTTCTCAGTGTACCAAGTGTTTGCATGGTGGATCCGAAGCAGGTCCTAACTGCCAATTAAAGTCATTCCCTCAAAAATCAAAAATTTATCCCGGCGAAAAATATTGGGTGGATACGGATCCGCGCTGGCCCGGTGTCTACTATAAACAAATCAATAATACATGCCTTTATGGAGGATCAATTTCTGGTAATGGAAATTGTCAGCTCGAAAGCTGGGGAACTACCGTCGAAGAAATACCAACTGTAGGCGTTAAATATTGGGTGGATGCGGATCAACGCTGGCCTGGTATTTATTATAAACAAGTAAATAATAAGTGTGTTTACGGAGGAACGCTTTCTGGTGGTGGAAACTGTCAATGGAAGTCTATAAATAATGGATTATTAAATTCGCAAAATAAATATTGGGTGGATACGGATCCTCGCTGGCCCGGTATTTATTATAAACAAGTAAATAATAAGTGCAGCTACGGCGGAACAATTTCGGGTGGTGGAAACTGTCAGCTTATAGCCTGGAGCTATTCTGAACAGAGTCAAAAGAGAAAACTCGCTAATAAAATAAATTACTGGGTTGATAGCGATCCGCGCTGGCCTGGAATTTATTATAAGAATATAAAAGGAACATGCGCCCTAGGGGGAAGTGTTTCAGGTCATGGAAATTGTCAACTGGTCGCTTACCCAGGACCTCATTTTCCTTTTACCGTTAAAGGCGTCAATTATTGGGTCGATGCCGATCTTCGCTGGCCTGGAGTTTATTATAAACAAGTCAATCAAAAGTGTATTTACGGTGGAACCATTTCTGGCAATGGAAATTGCCAGCTGCTAGCGATTGAACGTGGCCTTCTTGAAGATCAAATTAAATATTGGGTAGATACAGATCCACGTTGGCCCGGCGTTTTTTATTCTCAGAAATTTAAATAGATTTTATTTATAAGTTGTAACTGCGTGTCCATGTTGTGACCAGAGTTGCAATGCCGGGCCACGCCGCCAACCAGATCCAAAAAAATCGATTTAAGCCAAACATAAAAAAAACAGCCAGATGAAATGCCGCCGCTAATAAAGCATAAAATAATGTAAATCGCGGAGCAAAAAGCAGGATAATGATTCCTAATTCAAAACACAGTGTTGCCCAGCTCAGAAAAAAATGAAGAGGCGCATTGTTTTCTATCGTTTTTATAAAACGAGATTTCGGATTTAAAACTCCATAATGAAGAAATTGTGAAATCGCTTTTCCCGTGCGCCAATCGGCATGACGAACTTTGGCCAGGCCGGCTTTGAAATAAGAATAAAGTCCATGAATACCGATATAAATAAGGCCTATTTTTTTTACGTTTTCTGAATCTGAAAAATTGGCGATGCAAAGACCTGATATAATAACAAAGGTCATAGTGTCACTGCCACCGTTGAAATTTCCACGAAATCGCATATTGACCAGAATATGAAGAATGCCAATAAAAAAATAAACCATAAAAGGTGAATAAAAAAAGGAACCAACGGCCAGGGTAAAGATACCCATCAATATTAAGCGAAAGCCCGAAATTGAAAATAGAAAATGAATCAGGGGCTTGGGAAAAATAAAAATCGGATAAAAATCCGCTTTCAGATTTTCCAGACTCCAGATGGATTGGAAAGAAGGATAACTTGAGATACGTAAAAGCTCGGTCGATTGCACCAGCAGCGCAATGGCTAAAAGATTCTCGGTCCAAATAAGCGCTTGGTTAATATCAAAGATCATCATTCAGAATCCAGTCTGAAGCATAAATTTCGATTGGCTGATTTTGATCGACGGTCTCGATTTTAAATTGGGCCTTATTAAAATCAATTTTTTGATGTTGTAAATAATCCAAAACCATCGATCGAATCATTTTATACAGCGTTGAATTTTGAATTTGATCAGCTTTCAAACTTTGAACTTCCTGTGCAAAGTGTTCGATTACACTCACTT
>CALMPX010000374.1 GCA_937871355.1 uncultured Bdellovibrio sp. | reverse complement strand
ACACGACGCTCTTCCGATCTGATCGGAAGAGCGTCGTGTAGGGAAAGAGTGTAATGGCATCCAAACTTGAAGAGCAAAGTACATCGCACCCAAACACACCAGAAAAAAGAGACTCAAACCGAAAAAAATCTTGTTACGAGCTATCATGTTGATCTCCAACGCGATGATTCAACAACCCTTTCTGCTAAGAAACAGAAAAAGAAAATAACGCTGATAAAGAAAACAACAGTGCTTGTTTTGAATACACCGTCAATCATCAATTGTAAATGCTGGTTAACTGAAACTTGTTCCAGAATTTTTTTATAAACAACATTATCTGTAAATTCAGCCAACCCACCAAAAATCCACAAACCTAAATTTAAGACGATACCTATAATAAAGGCCACCATGGTATTATCAGTTAGGCTTGAGGCAAACAGGCTCATGGCGGCATAGACGGCGCCGACCATGAATATGCCCGTTCCCGTTAAAATTGTCGGAAGCATGTCAAATTCAAACATTTTGGTTGAACACAAAATGTAAACAAAGGCCAATAATTCGATGGCAAATAGCACACTCACTAAAGACATATATTTACTGAAAATGATTTGCCATGATGTAATCGGAGAGGTCATGAGCAATTCAAAAGAACGGTTTCTTTTTTCTTCCGCTAATAAACGCATGGCCAAAGCAGGACTAAAAAATATAAATAACAGATTCACTAACGAAAGATGCTGCAGAAAAACAGCATAATGAATATTCAGCTGTTGAGGGTTAGCTCCCATTTGGTACATAGCATTTGAAAGCAATGTGGCGAAATTTTGAATTCCCATCGAAAAAGTTATACTAAATAATACCGTTGCCACAAAAGCCATTAAGAAAAACAAAGGGCTTGTAAAAAAACCTGATAATTCTTTTTTAAAGATAACCCAGACTGATTTCATAGGCTTGGTACCTCATCTTTATTGTTATAAGTCAGACTTAAGAAAACATCTTCAAGATTATTTTCATTTATAGACAACTCTAATAAACCGGCTTTTGTTTTGACAATGCATTCCAAAATCGATTCGGTCGTAACTTCGTCATTTTCAATTTGAAGAGTATACGATTTGGAACTATTTCGATTCACACTGAGAACGCCATTGATATTTTTAAAATCAGCAACTAAATCTTTTTCTTGGCGTAGCTTAATATTTAATTGTGTTTGCTGCTTCCGAATATTCTGGATATTCTCAATGGAGTCTTCCAAAATAAGCTTACCTTGATGAATAATAATAATTTTATTACAGGTGGCCTGAACCTCGGACAAAATATGCGTCGACAAGATAATGGTGTGATGCCCTTTGAGTTCGTTGATCAGATCGCGAATCTCAGCAACCTGCTTTGGATCAAGCCCCACTGTGGGCTCGTCGAGAATTAAAATTTCAGGATTAGACACTAATGCTTGAGCGATGCCCACGCGCTGCTTAAAACCTTTAGATAAATTTTTGATAATTCTTTTTCGAACGTCTTTGAGTTGAGTTTTACCTAAAGCTGATTCAATGTTGCTTAGACAATCTTTTGCAGGCACTTGCTTTAACTCAGTCACATACATTAAATAATCTTCTACGGTCATATCTAAATACAAAGGTGGATTTTCTGGCAAGTAGCCGATACGTTTTTTGACTTCGATCGGATATTCAAAAACATCAAAACCACAAACTGTCGCTGTACCTGATGTCGGTGACATAAATCCTGTGATAATTTTCATGGTCGTGGATTTTCCCGCCCCATTGGGCCCCAAAAGACCGACGACATCACCTTTGTTGATTTTAAAGCTAATGTTATTAATTGCGAATCGCTCACCATAAGTTTTAACTAAATTATCGACTTGAATCATATGATATAATCATAGGTAAGAACTAAATAGTAATCAACATTTCACGCGCGTTATGATATGTAACGCGCCCTATCTTATCCCCTTTGATCGGACGTACGTGGCGGCATTCAACGATAACAACAGTGGTTTTAATGCCCTCAATGTCTTTATTTTTCGATCCTTCTTTGATCAGCCACTGCGCCGACTGCCGCAGCATCTCATCACTAATCTTTTGATCTTTATTTTTTTGAATTATGGCGTAGGCACTGGGAAAATCTTTTAAATGAATCCAAAGATCCCAAGACTTCGACTGTCGTAACAAACGCAAATTATCAGCCGCCGATTTACCCATCCAACAATTCAAACCAATAGCTTCATCAAGCACTAATTTTCTAAAATCGCCGTCTGTTTTTTTACGAACAGCTTGAAATTGTTTAATTTGTGCTTGTCGTTTATTGTGATTTTGAAAACGCTCTTCACTCAGATCCTCTAAAGTGGCAAACTCGGCCTTAATAAACTCAGCACGTTTCGATGCTCCGGCGATTTTAGAAGCGGCCAATTTCGCCTTAGCGAAACAATTCTGAATATTCCACGATACATTTTGCGAATGATTCACAATTTCAGCCAATTCTTCCGGTATATCTTTAAAACCATAGACTTTAAGATGTTCGCCTAATTGGTGATAGAGTTGAATTTTAGGATTATGAATTTGCTCATTCAGCGCCACTAAAGCTTTCTTCTTTTTTTCGATATCCTTTCGACGCTGATTGACCCAGGCCTCATAAGCAGAAACTGATGTCTGTTGGAATTTTTTACTCTTTATATTGTTGAGCTGTTCATGCTGGTGCAGCCATTGACGTAGCATGTAGTGAACCGATCGAGATTCAATATCGTCTGGTAATGAATTTCCCTCCGCTGTATTCGAAGAGACCGGTGGTAATTCTTTGGGTTTATTCCATGATATTTTCTTTTTGTCCACAAAAGCCAATAGATTAGGTTGTTTGGGTATTAAGCGAAATTCTATAGAATAGGTCGTGCTGAATTCAATCTTCATCACGCTACCCATGTTTTCTATTAAAACTATTTGCGCCACAACATTATTT
>CALMPX010000373.1 GCA_937871355.1 uncultured Bdellovibrio sp. | reverse complement strand
TCTTAATTTAAAACTGGGCATACAGAAAATCTTTTAAAAAATCTGAGCCATTCTGACACGCCGCTTTCCAGAAAGTAACGGCCTACCTATTTTGTTTAAGCCACTGGGCCATTGAGATGGCGAAATAGGTTAGAATGACATCGGCACCGGCGCGCTTAATTGAATACAAAGTCTCGACCATAGCCGCTGTTTCGCTAACCATTCCCGCTGCTGCCGCCGCTTTGATCATGGCGTATTCACCACTGACATTGTACGCCGCCACTGGAACAGTGGAAATATTTTTTACAGATTGAATCACATCTAAATAACTTAAAGCCGGTTTGACCATAACAAAATCAGCACCCTCTTCAAGATCTAATAATGTTTCCCGAAGGGCTTCTTTGGTATTTCGGAAATCCATTTGATAGGTTTTTTTATCTCCGGCTTTTGGCGCTGAATCTAAAGCATCACGGAAAGGTCCATAAAAACTAGAAGCGTATTTAGCCGTGTAAGCCATGATGGCTGTATCGATAAATCCTTTTTCATCTAAACTTTTTCTGATGTGACCGACTCGGCCATCCATCATATCTGAAGGCGCCACGATATCGGCTCCGCAGTGCGCATGCAGGGCCGCCATCTCGCCCAGTCTTATAACAGTTTCGTCATTTATAATTTTACCATTTTGAACAAAACCATCATGTCCATCAGACGAAAAAGGATCTAACGCCAAATCTGAAATCAAAACGCACTCTGGAAACTGTTTTTTTATTTCTTTAATGAGCTGGGGTAAGAAGCCATTCTCATTAATAGATTCGGTGGCCTGTCTATTTTTATTCAATTCACTGATGGCTGGGAATAGTGCAAATGAATGTACGTCTAAATTCATCGCCATTTCGATCTCAGCCAATGCCGATTTCACCGTGTGACGATAAACCCCAGGCATTGTCTTAATTTCGACCTTTTCAGTGCTATTTTCTGCTATAAATAGAGGTAAAATGAGTTGCTGTGACGATATATTCGTTTCAGCCAACATTTCCCGAATATTGTGGTTAATTCTATTACGTCGAGGTCTGTGCGTTAGATTTAAGTGCTTCATAAGTGCTTAAATATAGTTTTTTAATCTGCTTGGCAAACTATTGTCTAATAATGAAAAAAAATATAGAAAGATGACATTTTCGTGACACAAAAATGCAAAATTTATCGTAGGTTACTCAAATGGAAGAACTCGTTATTATAAATCGCAGCCCCAATGAAAAACCGTTTCAAAATGGTTTAGTATGGACCACATGCCTACGACAAATTTTGTTTACGACTAATGATCAGCTTAACCAACATCAAATATACGATAGTGATTCCGTCTTATCTTCAACTGATGCCGTCGCTTTCTTAGCCGAAGTTCTGTGTGGATTAAAATCTCCTGTTTTCGGAGAAACGGAAGTTTTCGGACAGTTTAAAATTTTCTTAGATTTAGTATCAAAAACGAATCAACCTGTCGTATCATCTCAAACAAAATGGGTTCGCTTCCTTTTTGAACTCGTTAAAAACTTAAGAACTGATTACATTAAAAATACCGGATCTAATTCATATGGCAGTACACTGAGAAAATTGACCCGCGATGTACCACACCTCTCTATTATTGGCGCCGGTCAACTCGCTACAGAAATTTTGCCATGGATTTCTAAAAATAAAAGTATTCAACTACATGTTCGTAATACCGAAAAATACGAAGAGCTTTCTGTTAAGTTTCCAGCCGTGAAGATCACTCAACTTTATTCAGACACGACAAATTTTGATACTGCATTAATTGTTGCAGCACCAATCGACAATGCCGATTTGATCACATCTATTGAGCGAGCTGAAAACAAACCTGAATTTATTTACGATCTTCGTGCTACAGGCTTTGAAGAACTACGTCAAAATTTAAAAAACATTAAAATGTTATCTTTATCTGACTTCTTCGAAATTTTTAATGAAGATAAAGTTAAGTTTGATAATTTAAAAATTAAAATCTCTCAAATCATTAAACAGCGTTGCGAAGACTATTCAAACAGATCAGAGATCAGACCACTTGGCTGGGATGATTTATGTCTTTAGCTGAACTTCATATTTCTTCGCGCAAAAGTGACTTAGCCCGTCTGCAATCTTTTCTTGTCGGAGAAGCATTAATGGCTTCTGTTGATGTAAAAATTAATTATCACTTCAAAGAATCCTTGGGCGATATCAATTTAACAGATCCTTTATGGCAGATACCTCAAAAAGGAGTTTTTACTGAAGACTTCACTCAAGATCTGTTGCAGCAAAATACCGACATGGTCGTTCACTCTTGGAAAGATCTTCCGACCGAGAAAAAGGAATCCTTACAAATTGCCGCCACTTTGCCTCGCGCCGATCAACGTGATTTGCTTTTGGTTAAAAAAACTAGCCTAAATCGCGTTTTAGAATCTAAAAAAATTCGTCTCTATAGCTCATCGCCTCGTCGTTTTTACAATGTCGAACCTTTTTTGAAATCTTGTTTTCCTTTGGGATTAGATGAAATTTATTTTGAATCTGTTCGTGGCAATATTCCAACGCGATTAAATAAGTTAGTCGCTGCGGAAAATATTGATGGACTCATTTTAGCCAAGGCCGCATTAGATCGTTTGCTCTTAACCACTGTACCTGAGTTAGAACCTACGAAAAAAATTATTGGAACTATTCTGCATCAAATGAACTGGATGGTTTTACCTTTATCTGAAAATCCCAATGCAGCCGCTCAGGGAGCTATCGCCATAGAAATAAACTCAAAAAATTCTGAAGTGATGCACTTACTTCAAAAAATTAATGATCCAGAAACTTTTCATTGCGCTGAAAAAGAACGATTCGTGCTATCTAGTTACGGCGGTGGATGCCATCAAAAAATAGGTATCGCTTACTTAAAGCATCCCTACGGGCACGTTCAGTTTCTAAAAGGTTTAACTGATGCTGGTGTTATTCTCAATCAAAAGCATTTGATTCACCCTGCACAAGACAAAGTAAAACACAAATTTTCTTCTGAACTCATTTGGAGTGACTCAAATTCTAATAAGTATTTTGATCGTGTTGATCTAAATTGGAATGTGTCGTCGCAGCAACCGGCTTTTTTTGTAAGCAAAGCTTCTTGCGTGAAGGCCGCTCATGTTAATCAATTCAAAGATTCGATAGTTTGGACAGCGGGCCTCGCCACATGGAAAAAAATGGCGGAACTCGGAATTTGGGTCAATGGAACACAGGACGGCTTAGGTGAACATACGCCGATGAAATTAAACGCTTTGCTTCATCCAGACACTGAATGGCACAAATTATCTCATGCTGATTCGGGCGATGGCGTGAGTTGTTACAATCTCGTCCGAAATGAAAAAAAATTTAATTTTGAAAACAAAGAATGTTTTTTCTGGAACAGCGCCAGTCTATTTTTAGCGGCGGCCAAAGAACACCCGTCCATTTTAGAAAAAATTCACTGTTGTGGTCCGGGAAATAGTGCAAAAATTATTCAAGAACGCTTAGGTCCGGATTCTCTTTGGAAAAATTTATTTATTTTTTATAATCACGAACAATGGAGTTCTCATGTCTGCCGGTAATTCATCCGCTCATTCGGAAATGTTATTTGAACGCGCTAAAAAAGTATCGCCTGGTGGTGTTCACTCTCCAGTCAGATCTTTTAAAGGTCTTGATCGCGCTCCGGTTTTTTTTAAATCTGCGCAAGGTGCTTATTTAACTTCAGTTGAAGATAAAAAATATGTCGACTACTGCCAAAGCTTCGGTCCACTCATTTTAGGTCATCTCGATCCAGAGATTAAAGAAAAAGTTCATGCTATGGTCGATACGGCTTGGACCTTCGGAGCTGCTGAAATCTACTCTTTAGAGTTGGCTGAGTGGATCACAAGCCGTATTCCTTTCGTTGAAAAATTACGTTTCGTATCATCAGGCACAGAAGCTGTCATGAGCGCACTGAGAGTTGCGCGTGCAGCTACTGGACGAAAAAAAATTCTTAAATTTGAAGGTTGCTACCACGGTCACACGGATTCGCTTTTGGTCAAAGCAGGATCAGGATTAGCCGGAGTGGCGGCCTCTTCAAGTGCGGGGGTGAATGATGAAACGGCTTTTCAAACTTTAACTTTACCCTTAGACAATGAACAAATGCTCGGCGAGATCTTCCATCGCGAGGGAAAAAACATTGCCGCTGTCATCCTTGAGCCGTTACCGGCGAACTACGGCTTGCTCGTTCAACGTAAAGAATTCTTACAGCAAGTCGCTTCCATTGCAAAACAACATGGCGCTTTACTTATCTTTGACGAAGTGATCTCTGGATTTCGTGTAGCTCTGGGTGGAATGGCCGAAGTATTAGATATTAAACCCGATCTCGTCACTTACGGAAAAATTATCGGCGGTGGATTTCCAGTAGGTTGCTACGGTGGACGAGAAGACCTCATGAACTTAGTCGCTCCACTAGGACCGGTTTACCAAGCTGGAACGCTCAGTGGAAATCCCATTGGCATGGTCGCCGGTCTTGAGACTTTAAAAAAGATGGAGCGTTTAAGTGGATGGAAAGTTCTTAACCATCGCACCGAAAACTTTGCTAAAAAATTAAATGAAAATTTTCAAAAGAAAAATAATGGTTTGATTGTTGACCAGTACGCTTCTTTATTCTGGATTAGAAAAAATAATTCAGACTCAAAACCTTTACGCTCAGTTGAAAGTATTTCGCCGGAGCAAGGATCATTGTTCAAAAACCTTTTTATTAAATGTTTAGACGCTGGTGTTTACCTTGCGCCGAATGCCTA
>CALMPX010000372.1 GCA_937871355.1 uncultured Bdellovibrio sp. | reverse complement strand
TCTTTTCTTCCCAGCTATAACGTTCCGCACCCGAATAGCGAATGAGATTATTGTCTGTCGCATTCAGAATGTAACGAGGTTGACGTGCATGATATCGAGCTAAAGATCCAGTCATGGCTACTTTTCGGTTACTTTACCCTGAATCTTGACTTATAATTAAAGCCGTACCTCAGTCCTGCGCATGAATAATTCCCAAAATGAGATAGATATGAAAAAAGTCGTCAGCCAAACTCAATCGAAAGCTAAAGTCAGCCTCAAAAAAGCTAAAAGCAAGCCTGTTCGAAAGAAGAAAAAAGACACCTTCCAAGAGCATCCGCTATCTTCTGCTGAAATATTTAATAACCGTGAAATTGGTTGGCTGAATTTCAATTTACGTGTTTTGGCTGAGGCCAAAGATTTGCAAAACCCCATTTTAGAAAGATTGAAGTTTCTGGCCATATCGTCTTCAAATTTAGATGAGTTTTTTATGAAACGTGTCGGTGGATTAAAGCGCCAAATAGCCTACGGACTCAGTCCAAAATCTTCCGACGGACAAACGCCAAAGAAGCAGTTAGCTATGATTGCTAAAGCCCTTGAGCCCATGTTGAAGTCGCAGCAAGAAATTTATCATAAGTTAACATTAGAATTACAAAAAGAAAAAGTTTACATCAAGTCATTTGATCAATTAAGTGAAACGCAAAAAGTGAGTCTTAAAAAGTATTTTTTGAATCACATTTATCCTATTCTCATTCCGCTATCGGTCGACCCGGGGCATCCGTTTCCATTTATTTCGAATTTATCGACTTCCTTAGGAATTTCTTTAGTTCAAGAGGGTAAAGATGCCGATGAGAAAATTTTTGCCCGTCTTAAGATTCCCAAATTAATTGACCAATGGGTTCATATTGAAGGAACGCAAGCTTATATTCATTTAATCGATATTGTTACACACTATGTGAACGAGTTGTTTCCGAATATGAAAGTCATGGGCACAGTTCTATTTAAAGTTACTCGTAATGCTGATTCAGATCGCGAAGATGAAGACGCCGAAGATTTATTAGCCACAATTGAAGAAGAGCTCCGTCAACGCCGATTTGCTGAAATTGTGCGGATTGAATTTGGACGCTGTACGGATGACTGGCTTAAAACATTTTTAATTAAAGAATTAGATCTTAAAAATGAAGATATTCATCCATTGCCCGTGGATTTTGATTTTAATGATTTACAAATGTTAATTCAAACGCTTTCAAGTGAAATTCCTCAAGATGGAACACGCTATTCTTCATGGTCACCGGTGATGCCGGCGAATCTTCAAGATCAAAGCTCTATTTTCTCTGCTATCGATAAGCAAGATATTCTTCTTCACCATCCTTTTGAAAGTTTCTCAGCCTCCGTCGAGCGCTTTGTTTCTGAAGCCTCCGAAGATCCTATGGTTCTTGCCATTAAGATGACGTTGTACCGAACAGGCGATAACAGCCCATTTATTAAGTCGCTGATCCGGGCCGCAGAAAATGGTAAGCAAGTCGTCTGTTTGATTGAATTAAAAGCTCGTTTTGATGAAGAGAGAAATATCTACTGGGCCCAAGAATTAGAGAATGCAGGAGTTCATGTCGTTTACGGTTTGGTCGGATTAAAAACTCATGCTAAGACGACTTTGATTGTGCGAAAAACAGCGGATGAAGAATTAAAAACATACGCTCACATCGGCACCGGAAATTACAATGTGGTCACGTCAAGATTCTATACAGATGTGGGTTTATTAACTTGTCATTCTGAAATTACACAGGAATTGATGGCCTTTTTTAATTATTTGACCGGTAAGTCTTTAAAGAAAGATTATCAGCATTTATTAATTGCTCCGATTAATATGTTTCAAAAATTTAAGGACTTAATCCGCCGTGAAGTCAATCATACTGAAAGCGGGCGTCCTGGACTTATTATAGCCAAATTTAATAACATGGAAGAAAATGATATCACGCTGGCTTTGTACGCGGCCTCGCAATTTAACGTGCAGATTCAGTTGATTGTGCGTGGATTTTGCTGTGTTAAACCAGAAGATCGCCTGTTTAGTAAAAACATGAAAGTTCAATCGACTTTGGGACGCTTCTTAGAACATTCTCGTATATTTTATTTTAGAAATGGCCAAGAAGATCCTATCGACGGAGATTTTTATATAGGTTCCGCTGATTGGATGTATCGTAATCTTCATGCTCGTGTTGAAGCCATTTGTCCGGTTTATGACCGTCAAGCCAAGGAAAAGTTATGGGACATTTTGCAAACCTACTGGAATGATAAAGTGCAAACGTGGTCAATGAGTAGTGATGGATCATATGCTAAAAAACGCAAGCAGCCGACGGACATTGGCGTTCAGCAATTGATGATGGAGAAAGCGCTGGTTAAAACAAATTTAACTGAAGATGATTATATTTCGGCGCATAATGAATCAGATGAAGATCAAGACAGATAAGATTGAATAACCCCTTCTTTGAGGCCGGTATTTGGAATTTTTAATTTATTGATCTTAAATTTTTCCAAAATTAAAATAATCAATGGCAAAGCGATGTCTAAAACATCGATGCGGTCTTTGCGAATATGTAAAGCTAAGCGCTGACGTGGATTTAATTTTTTCCAAATCCCATAAATCAATCTAATTTCATTTAATGTTAAATTTGTTTGAGGTATTTTTTTTAATAAATCTATTTTTAATTTAGAAAGAGCATCGAAGTTTCCGCCAGTGCCAATCGCTATTGAAAATTCAGTCCTTTTTACTTTTTGACTAAATGGATTAAGATGTTTCAAAGTTTCATTTTGCAATGTGGTTTTTTGTTTACGAATTTTTTTCATTAAACGAACAACGCCTAAAGGAAAGCTTCCGGCCTCTTTGATTTGTAAGTCTCGCACAGCGGTCAATTCGAGACTCCCTCCACCAATATCTATCAAAAGGGAGTTGTCGAAATTAATCAAATTTGATTTAATAATGGATTGCTGAATATATTTAGCTTCTAAGGCTCCTGTGATGACAGTGATTTTGATTCCGGTTTCTTTTTTAATGCGATTAATAACAGCTGTATTATTTTTAGCGTCTCGCATCGCGCTGGTGGCGACGGCAATGCTTGTTTGAACTTTGTATTTTTTATTGAACTTGGCTATTTTTTTGAAAACGACAATAAGCTGGTTGATGGTTTCCGGTTGAATACGACCGTATTCGAAAACATCTGAACCTAAGCGTAGTGGTGCACGATATTTTTTAAGAGTTATCCATTGATTTGTGGCCAAATCTTCACGATCTGTTTCAACAATGACTTGTCTGATGGCATTAGAGCCAATATCTATGGAACTTATTCTCATAGATTAACTATGATTCATTTTTAACATTGAAGCAATGTGGTTTTTCATTGTAAAATCATGTTTATGAATGAGAGATTTGAGAATTATTTTTCTAATGTATACAAAGAGCGTTGGCCGGCTATTTGGCAAGCCTTGCATGAACCTGTGAAGCAGGTGATGCGAAAAAGTGCTTTTTTTCAAAACGAACAAACTGAGTTTTACAAGATGGATCCCGCGAGTATTTTGGTCGCCCAAGCGCTCAAAGTACAGGAAAATGATATCGTTTTAGATATGTGTGCAGCTCCAGGTGGAAAAAGTTTGATTTTAGCCGAAGGCTTGAATCAAACAGGACAGCTGGTCAGTAACGAAATCTCTAAAGATCGTCGAGATCGACTTGTTCGAGTTTTTCAAGACTATATTCTTAAAGATCAACGTCAAAATATTTTTGTGAAAGGTTTAGATGGTAATCAGTACGGATTACAAATGCCGGAACACTTTGATAAGGTATTATGTGATGTGCCTTGCTCTGGAGAAAGACATCTCATTGAAAATGCAACAGAATTCAAAGCATGGACTGAAAAGCGCAGTCGTAACTTAGCGATTCGTCAGTTTTCATTACTGTCGTCGGGGTGGTTGGCCTGTAAGCCGGGAGGTCGAATTGTTTATTCGACGTGTTCGATTTCGCCGCTTGAAAATGATGAGATCATCAAGAAATTAAAAAAGCGTCGAGATGTACAGATTGTTCATGAGGTCGAATTAGCTCAAAATTCATTTATTGAAAAAACAGAATATGGATACCAAATTTTACCCGACACTTGTCATTTTGGGCCCATGTACTTTGCGGTAATGTTGAAGATTTAAATAGCCATAGGTTTTAGTTTTAAACACCTCAAGCACCTGATCTTCAATTTCTTCTATAATTTCTTGACTGTATTCAGAGGGTGCAAGCTTTTTTAAATAACTCATCTCATGAAAGATATGATTGCAGATTCTTTGCATGAATTCAGCGTCAGACTCGAGTATGAAGTGTGAGTTAAAAATTTCTTCGTCAATTAAGTTGGCAATCATTGATTTCATACAAATTATCTCGGATAATATTTTTGCAGACTATAGAGTCTAGCTCGTAACCTAGAGAAATGTATATCTGCTTGTCTTTGTTTGCTTCACGTATATTATGCTGTTCAATGCAGTATCGTATTACATGGATTACGTTAAAAACATTTTCAGGAATTTCAATATTGTCAATTTCTTTATTCCACTCAAGATATTCGTCATTAGATATTTTGGAAGCGTCTGAAACGGTGTCGGTATATGATTTTAATGATTTTGAAATCATATCGTTAAAGTTCTGCTTGTCTTGGATACCTTCAACGACAATACGAACAAGAAACCTGTCCCAA
>CALMPX010000371.1 GCA_937871355.1 uncultured Bdellovibrio sp. | reverse complement strand
CAGTGTCCCTTTTAATCCAAAACCTGAGCTTGAAGCTGACGGGAGTTGTAAAGTGTGCCTGCAAGCGAATATGAATCAGAGTTTTAGATATGATGAAGATATGAGCACATTTGAAAAGGCCAAGGAACAGGAAAATCCATTCAGCATTCTTAAAGGACTCAAAATTAACTAAAACCTTGCTTAAAATACCAATTTCATTCATAAATATTATCTTTTGAAAAAATTAACGGAGGAACCATGCCTACACCGAAGAAGAAAACATCGAAATCACGACGCGATATGAGACGTTCACATGACGCTATTTCTGCGCCAGCCACAGCGATTGATAAAAAATCTGGCGAATTAGTTCGTCCACATGTTGCTTTTAAAGCAGCTGATGGAGCTTTATTCTACAAAGGCAAACAGATTAGCGCATCGAAATCTAAAGCTTAATAGTTTATGTTTAAAAGCAAAATTGCCGGCGTTGGCTCTTTCTTACCCGAGAAAGTTTTAACTAATCACGACCTCGAGAAAATCGTCGAAACAAGTCATGATTGGATTGTCCAACGCACTGGCATTGAGCGACGACACGTTATAGCCGATGGCGAAGGCACATCGGATATGATCGTCCGTGCAGCGAAAAAAGCTTTAGCTGACGCCAACATGCAAGCCACTGACTTGGATCTTATTTTGGTGGCGACAGTGACGGGTGATTTTAAAATGCCTGGTACCGCTTGTATCGTACAAGCAAAACTGGGCGCTAAGAATGTTATGGCCTTCGATATCAATGCCGCCTGTTCTGGATTTCTTTACAGCCTTATTGTGGCTGACCAATTTATTAAAACTGGATTTTATAAAAATATTCTTGTGGTTGGAGCCGAAAGTTTAACTCGTATTGTGGATTATAAAGATCGCGATACTTGTATTCTCTTCGGTGATGGTGCCGGAGTGTTCATACTTACACGGGCCGAAGCCTCAGATACCAATGTGATTCTCACTGGTCATGCTCATGCTGAAGGTCAACACGCTGAACTTTTGTGGGCCGAAGCCGGAGGAGCTAAAGTTCCTTTCTCACAGGAAGTCCTCGATAAAGGATCTCACTTCATGCAAATGAAGGGCAAAGAAATTTTTAAGAATGCCACTCGTACTATGGCCGCTTGCTGTAAAGAGGCATTGGATGCAACAAACACAAAGCCTGAACAAATCGACTGGATTGTACCACATCAAGCCAACCTAAGAATTATCGAAGCCGTTGCCGGCCAATTCGATTTTCCGATGAGCCGAGTGATATCTACTGTTCACGAAACAGGAAACACCTCAGCCGCTTCGATTCCCATTGCTTTCGATACCGGAGTTCAAGAAGGAAAAATCAAACGTGGACAATTGATTCTATTAACAGCTTTCGGAGCTGGTTTAACCTCAGGTTCAGTTTTACTTAAATATTAAAAATGAGTTCACAAATTCAATCTCCAAAATCAGCAGCCTTTCTTTTTCCCGGACAAGGGAGTCAATCCGTCGGCATGGGAAAATTTCTTTATGAAAATTTCTCGCATGCTAAAACTGTTTTCGAAGAAGCCAGTGACGCGATATCAGTAAATATGCAAAAATTATGTTTCGAATCTGATGAGAAAACTTTAGCGCTCACAGAAAATACTCAACCAGCACTTCTCACCGTCTGCACGGCAACATCACAAGTGATTCAAAAAGTTTTTGGAATTAAAGTTTCAAGTACAGCGGGACATTCTATCGGAGAGTACTCATCATTAGTTTTAAGTGACTCAATAAACTTTACTGACGCTGTTCGCGCTGTCAAATTTCGCGGTCAAGCGATGCAAAACGCAGTTCCTCTAGGCCAAGGCGGCATGACAGCGACATTAGGTTTAAATGAAGAACAAACAAAATTTCTTTGCGCTTGGGCTGAGAAAAATTCAGGTCACAAACCGGTTAGTCCTGCTAACTACAATTGCGACGGACAAATTGTCATCAGTGGAAATTTAGAGGCTTTGAATTGGTTGAAAGATCATTTTAAAGTCGAAATATTTTCAGAAAACAACTTAGGTGAAGCTAAACGTTGCAAACTAATTCCCCTATCTGTTTCGGCTCCATTCCATTGCGAAATGATGAAACCGGCCGAAGATCAAATGCGCACTTTTTTAAACGAAGTTGCATTTAATAATGCAACTATCTCTGTGATTCAAAACTTCCACGCTCAAGTTGAAGTAGGCGCGAATAAATTAAAAGAAAATTTAATCCGCCAAGTATCTGCTCCGGTATTATGGACTCAAAGCATGCAGACTTTAAAATCACTCAACCACCCCATCGTGATTGAAGCTGGAAACGGTAGTGTTTTAAAAGGTTTATTAAAGAAAATTGATGGAGATTTTTTCAAAGTATTCTCTGCTAATAATTTAGAAGATTTAAAGCTTTTAGAGAGCATCTAGTCAGACAAAATGCTTGAGTAAACACTCTATTTGGACGATGATAGTGCCTTATGAATTCTAATATTGTTTCTCTTGAGGATAAAAATATATTTGTTACCGGTGGCAGTCGTGGAATTGGCGCAGCCATCGTTAAACAACTTTCTGAGCTTGGTGCCAAAGTCGCTTTTACTTATTCAAGTCAACAAGCCGCCGCAGAAGCCGTGCTCGCGAGCCTTTCTGGTTCAGGACATAAATGTTATAAGCTTGATGTTTCTCAAAGTTTCGAAGTTGAAGCTATCGGGCAACAAGTCCTGACAGACTTCGGCCAAATTCATGGCGTGGTGAACAACGCAGGAATCACGAAGGATCAATTGATTTTACGCATGAAAGATGAAGACTTTTCTCAGGTCATTAAAACTAATCTCGAAGGTGTTTTTTACATTACTAAATTTTTTTCTAAATCGATGCTTAAAAACCGCCAAGGATCATTCGTCAATATTTCTTCTGTCGTTGGAGCTACTGGCAATGCGGGTCAATCCAACTATTCTGCCAGCAAAGCCGGTTTAGAAGGTTTCACAAAATCTATTGCTTTGGAATTTGCAGCGAGAAACATTCGCGCAAATGCTGTAGCTCCGGGATACATTTCGAGCGATATGACCAATGCGTTGACCCCGGAACAATTAAAACACTTTTCAGACCGTATTCCCTTGGGACGTCCCGGGGAACCTGTAGAAATTGCAAAAGCTGTGGCTTTCTTGCTGAGTGATGCAGCTTCCTATATAACTGGGCAAACACTTCACATTAATGGTGGATTGCACTTATCATAAGTAGAAATTTATTATACAAAATTTAACCTATTTTTATTTAACTTAAAAATATAACTAAGGAGACCACAATGGCAGTACAAGAAAAAATCAAAGATATCATCGTCGAACAACTTGGCGTAACACCTGAGAAAGTAAAATTAGAAGCTAAATTTATTGAAGATTTAGGTGCTGACAGTTTAGATATCGTTGAATTAGTTATGGCGATGGAAGAAGAATTTGACCTTGAAATTCCAGACGAAGACGCTGAAAAATTGAAAACAGTTAATGACGTTCAATCTTACCTCGTGTCAAAAGGTAAAGCTTAATTTTTATATGAATACCACGCGAGCGAACGGACAAAAACGAGTCGTTATCACTGGGATAGGAACTGTTTCGCCCTTAGGTTTATCTATCGATGAATCTTGGAAAAATGCCATCAACGGCGTTTCGGGAATTGATACTATTACTAAATTTGACGCCTCAAAGTTTGATGTTCGTTTTGCTGGAGAAGTTAAAAACTTCAATTGTGACAATGTCGTAGATAAAAAAGATCAAAAGAAAATGGATCTTTTTATTCAATACGCCATGTCGTCTGCAAAAATGGCGATGGATTCTTCCGGTTACAAAGTCACTGAAGAGACTGCACCCAGAACCGCTGTTTTTGTTGGAACTGGTATGGGGGGACTTCCCTACATCGAAGAACAACATACAAAGTTACTCGAAAAAGGCCCTTCTCGCGTTTCTCCTTTTTTTATCCCTTCGGTCATTACAAATCTAGCACCAGGTTGGATTTCCATTGCGTACGGGACGCGTGGACCTAATTATACGATCACATCGGCCTGTGCTTCCGGAGTTCACTCGATTGGCGAAGCTTATAATTATGTGCGCTTTGGGCTCATGGATGCTGTTATTTCCGGTGGTGCTGAATCAACGGTTTGCGCTTTATCAATTGCTGGATTTAGCAATATGCGCGCACTATCAACTCGTAATGATGATCCTAAACGGGCTTCTCGTCCTTGGGACAAAGACCGCGACGGCTTTGTTTTAGGTGAAGGAAGTTCATTATTTATCGTTGAATCATTAGAATCGGCATTAAAACGTCAGGCGCCGATCCTTTGTGAAATTTCTGGTTACGGCTCTTCTTCGGATGCCTATCATATTACTTCTCCAGATCCTGATGGAAATGGTTTCGTATTAGCTATGGAATCGGCATTAAAAGATGCCGGATTGAATGCCGATCAAATTGGTTATGTGAATGCTCATGGCACTAGTACTCCAACTGGCGACCCTCTTGAATCGAATGCCATTAAGCGAATTATGAAAGATCATGCGCAAAAAGTCTGGGTTTCATCAACAAAATCAATGACGGGGCATTTGCTTGGTGCTGCTGGTGCTGTTGAATCGGCTTTTTGTATTAAAGCCTTAGAAACTCAAATCGTTCCTCCGACCATTAATTTAGAAACGCCAAGTCCTGAATGTGATCTCGACTACGTTCCGAACACCGCGCGCGAAGCTGGCGGAAAACTACACCACGTCATGAACAACTCTTTTGGATTCGGTGGCACAAACAGCTGCTTGATCTTCTCAAAGTTAAAATAATATGAATATTTTTGCGAAGCAAAATATGAATATTTATATCGGATCAGATCACGCTGGTTTTGAACTTAAAAACAAAGTGATTAAAACCCATCCTGAATTTATCGACCTGGGAACAAAAAATTTAGATTCAGTCGATTTCCCCGATTACGCCAATCTTGTTTGTGAAAAAATGAAAGCCGATCCCGGATCTATAGGGATTTTGATTTGCGGTTCGGGACAAGGTATGGCGATGCGGGCAAATAAGTTTTCTCACATTCGCGCAGCCCTGGTTTATAATGACGAAATCACTCAATTAAGTCGTGAACATAACAATGCAAATGTCATTTGTATGGGATCACGTTTTTGTTCTTTAGAAAATGCCATAAAATGGATCAATATTTTCATAAATACCTCATTTTCTGAAGGTAGACATCGTCAAAGGGTTGATAAGATTTCTCAATCTACATAGAATATTTCCAAGAGGTTAAATAA
>CALMPX010000370.1 GCA_937871355.1 uncultured Bdellovibrio sp. | reverse complement strand
CAGCTAATGAATCGATCAGAATCATTTCTTCCGATAGCAAGGGGATCTCTGTTGGTCGTAGAATAGAGTATAGTTCTTTAGAAGTAGATTTAAAGCCAGGGTATCGGATTTGTCTCGTGAGCGAGGGGCTGGTTAACACCCTGGATATAGACGAACTCGTGTCCGTGGCCGAAGAAACTGTCACTGGTAGTGTGCACGAATTGAGAAATCAAATGTTTATCCAGGCGCAAATCAAGTCAGGCCTGGAGCTTCCCCTTAAGGATCAAACCGTTATTGTGATCGAAGTTAAAGACAATGTTATGAAGCTCGCAAAATAGTCTAGCCAAAATCGATCGATTTTGTTTTACTTATACAGTTCAAAATTCAATTAATAAAAAATATAATAAGGAGTCCACTGTGGCAGAAATTACTATTTATGATGGCGCTATTGATAAAGGTTTAGAAGGTGTTGTGGCTTGTACAACAGCAGTCTCTTTTATTGTTGGTAATACTTTAATCTATCGCGGTTACACAATCGAAGATTTGTCTGCCCATTCAACTTTTGAAGAAACAACTTTTTTACTTTGGAATAACCGTTTACCAAATAAATCTGAATTGGAAAGTTTCACAAAAGAATTAAATACAAATATGACTTTAGATCCCGCGTTTATTAATGTTTTAAAAACATTGCCAACTCAAGGTGTTCATCCGATGGCTTGGTTGCGATCAGCTGTTTCTTTGATGGCTCATTGGGATGCCGATGCTTCTGATATTGGTACGGATGCTAATCGTCGTAAGGCGGTCCGTTTAACAGCAAAAATGGGATCGATCGTCACAGCTTTCGAAGCCATCAGAAATAATCGCGAAGTTTTAGCTCCGAAAGCAGGAAAATCAATTGCTTGGAATTTCATGTACATGCTTAAAGGCACTGAGCCTGATGCTGAATTAGTTAAATTATTTGATACATGTCTTATTTTACATGCGGATCATGAATTAAATTGTTCAGCTTTCGCAACACGCGTAACAACGTCATCATTATCGGATCTCCACTCGGCCATTGTTTCGGCCATCGGGGCTTTAAAAGGACCTTTGCACGGCGGAGCCAACGAACAAGTTATGGTGATGTTAGCTAAAATTAGAACAATCGAAAAAGCACAACAGTTTGTTAAAGATGCCTTAGAAGCTAAAGAAAAAGTTATGGGTATCGGACACCGTGTTTACAAAGACGGAGATCCTCGCGCCGCTATTTTAAGAAAATTCTCTAAACAGTTGACGGCAAAAATCGGCAAGCCGGAATTATATGATATGTCTGCGTTGATTGACGATACGATGCAAAAAGAAAAAGGCCTTATGCCAAATGTCGATTTCTATTCAGCCACAGTGTATCATGCTATGGGAATTCCAACGGATATCTTTACACCAATTTTCGCCGTATCACGTATCGCGGGCTGGATTGCTCATGCTGACGAACAGTATGAAAAAAATCGTATCTACCGCCCACGTGGAAAATGGCAGGGTAAAGAAGGCTTAACTTGGAAGCCCGCAGACGCTAGATAGTGAAAGCTATTTTTCAAATATCTCTCATTTGTATCGTTGGCATAGCTTTTATGAGCTGTGCCGACCTTACAAAAAATCTTGCCAAGGATCCTGAGGTTAAAATCTTAGACCTTTCTATTGTTCAATTTTCGGGTCAAGAAATTGATCTGAATTTAAAACTCAATGTGAATAATCCAAATCCGATGGAACTTAAGATCGGCAAAATTGCTTATGGCCTGAGTTTATCTGGAAAACCAGTCACAGAAGGTGTTTTTGATAAAGGTCTGGCTGTACCCTCGAATGGATCGAGCGATGTCATTGTTCCTTTAAAATTTAAGTACGATGCGGTTGGAAGTATACTGACAAACTTATTAAATAAAACATTAACGAAAGATTATGAATTAAAAGGCTCAGTCGAAGTAGGATGGTTTTCTATTCCATTCACTAAAAAGGGTGAGATTCAAATCGGAAAATAGGATATTACATGGCTTCTATTTTTACCAAAATTATTAACGGCGAACTTCCTTCATATAAAATTCACGAAGATGAATTAGTTATTGCCATTTTAGCATTGGATCAAGTCAATCCTGGTCATGTGATTGTGATTCCCAAACAAGAAATAAATCATTGGTTTGATGTGCCAGAAGCCGCTTACACACGTGTTGGATTAATCGCTCAGAAAATTGCTAAGGCACAAAAAGAAGTCACTCATTGCCCACGGGTAGGAACAATCGTGGCTGGATTCGAAGTCCCTCATTATCATCTTCATCTTATTCCGGCTTGGAGCATTCCCGATCTCGATTTTAAACGAGCGAAACGTTTACCGGACGATGAAATGAAATTGATTCAACGGAAAATTGTGGATGCTTTAAAATAGGAATTTTTAAAATGAAGCGTCGCTTTTTAAGACCATTGTCTAGGTTTGTGTTTTGAATTAATAACATCTCAGAAAAAAATTTAAAATTTAAGCAACTCTGGTATTCTGTAAGAGCTGTTCTTACAGCGCGAAAGGAGGTGGTGTTATGGTTGAATCATTTGACATAACTAAGGCGGAGGTGGCGACTTCATAGTCGCCGTATCTTCGCCGTGTTATAAGAAGAAGCTCATTGTTTGATGAGTTTCTGGGTCGGGCCGACGACACCAAAATAGATCCAGTCGGCTCACCTCTTTATCTCTTCCTTATCCCTTCTTTTCTTGATATCCATAAAGTCATGAACACGTCTTCGCAAATCATAAAAATTAATCCGTTCACAGAAGATGTTCTTTACACTCATTCAAAACAGACAATTATTGATTTGGTGAAGGCGATCCAAACGGCTAACAAGGCTTTTTCCGATTGGAAGAATTCGAACTTAGATGATCGACTTCAATTATTAGAAAAAATCACCGTTCAATATCTTTTAAAAAAAGATGAACTCATTTTATCTGAAGCTTTAGATCAGGGTTTGTCTTTAAATTTTACGACCCGAGCTAATTATGAAATCGGTTTACAGAATTTAAATCAACTGAAACAAGAAATTTTAATTCAACTTAAACAAGCTGATGCCAAGAAATTATTTTTCGCTAACGGTGTGGTCGCCGTTATTCTTTCTTGGAATTTATCAAATAGATTATTCATTCAAAAAGCTTTGTCAGCCTTAATGGCCGGTAATGCCCTCATCGTTAAAGTTTCATCACAAGCCATTTCGACGGCTATTAAATGGAAAGAAATTTTGCAATCCGCTGGTGTAAATGAAGGACTCATTCAGTTTGTCGTGAGTGATGCGGCAGATTTTAAAAAATTATTGATCAGTCATCCAGGCATCAAAGCGATAACCGCAACGGGAAGCCTGTCGACCTGTGCGTCCATTTTAAAAACACAAAGTGAAACCGCGGAACAGCAATTTAAAAAAATTCAACTGAATAGCGGAACAAAAAATACTTGTGTGGTTTTAGATGCCCCTGATTCAAAACGAATATCTGATGTTTTAGAAACGTTTTT
>CALMPX010000369.1 GCA_937871355.1 uncultured Bdellovibrio sp. | reverse complement strand
AGGTTTCTGAAGACAAACAAAAGGATTTTGAATTAGGTAAACAAGTCTGTGTTATGAAGACGCCAGATCCAGCGAAAACCGCCAAAACAGAAGTTAAGCCAGAGGCCAAAATTGATCCAAAGCATGAAGACGAAGAGCCTGTTGTTGAAACGAAGAAGCGCGGAATTAAAAACGAAGGTAAATTTAAGGTCGCAGAATTTGAAATTACGGAAGCGCAAGACACAGCTTCGATTCGCAAAGCCTTAGAGCAGTTAGAACTCAAGAAACTCGATAGTATTTTGGATGGCGCTCCTCGATCAAGCTTTCAACAGTCAAAAAAGTTTTTTGGTGTTTATCGTGGATCCGTGATCGATACGACTGGTAAAATTTATGGAACAATGATCATGGATATTAGAAATACGCCAGCTGCTAAAAGCCCTATCAAAGGAAGCTTAAAATTATTTAGAGATGGAGTTGAAACAACGGGAAGTGATTTTGATAACGATGCGTTGGGGTATACATCAGAGGGATTTGCCGCAACGATTATCCAAATAGGTTCTCGAGGCTACATTCAAGTTTACAAGTCTGAATCTATACAAAAAATAGCTGGAATATATTATGAACGATTACCTAACGGAACAACGAAAACGATCGGCACTTTCATTCTGAGTCGCACCGACTTTCCAGAATAAAAAAGCCTTTTGCACGTCGCAAAAGGCTTAGAAAATAATTTTAAATTAGCAAATTACTCTAAAGTTAATTTTAAAATAGAAACTTTTGTTGAGCCATCAGTTACATCTTTACGCTTGTATTCTACTGTTAAAATTGACGAAGCTGATAAACCATAGATTGTTCCAAATGGATTTCCATTTTTTAACATTTCTTGTTCTTTTTGTAAGGCTTCTTTTGTATCATAGCAAAGAGCAACCTGGCGATTGGCATTCATAGCTTGGTAGCCTTTTACTTTTAATTGTAATGATTCTTCTAAGTTACAATAAACTCTTTTAGCTGCAATTGTGTCGTTAATCGTTTGGGCAAAAGAAGCATCCATATTCATTGCATCTTTTAACGAGTGATCTGCGAAAGCCATAGAAGAGGCTGTTAAAGCGAGAACCATTAATAATTTTTTCATCGAAATCTCCTTAGTTTGTTGATTTAAAATAACGTTTGATGTCTCGAGTTGCGACGATTATGCCAAGGTCAAAACTCGTAAAATGACTTTAAGCATAAAAAAAAGCTAGAATCTTTATAAGTGTAAAACAAAAATTGTTTAAGAAAGACGATTTCAATTTAAAATCAAACAAAATTATTTTAAGCGGCATGAATCTTTTTCAGTTCAGGTGATCGACGCAAAGCCGCGCCCAGCTGAGGTTTCAGACGCAGCTCAGTAACTTTGTGCGTAAAATTTTAAAACGAATAAGGCTCTTATAAAAGAGAGATTTTTTATTTCTAAAATATTATTGTATCTCGCTAACCATGATTTTCCGCATTAAACGTCTCAAATAGAGACACAGCTTGGCTTTCCTCAGAATTATCAACACAACACGACGTTCATCTTAATATTCATTTTTAAAATGACGATATGTCATGAGATGGAGATTTTATGAAAAAAATGAACGAATTAATGAAAGAATTGGGTTTTAATCCGAACGGTTCAGATTCGGTTAAGGAAGCCTTCATTAAAAATCTAATCAAAGCTTCGACTGGCGTTGATGTTGTTACCCCATCAGAGAAAAGAATTATTCAGAACAACCCACAGAAAATTGTTCAGTTTCCTAATCAACTCAGTTTTGAATTTACCGAAGAAGTCGTTCATAAACCAAAGAAATCAGTTTCTTAAAACGAAGTGAATGTGAACCACTTTCCCTAGACTAGACACGCCGCCATCCAAAAAGTAACGGCCTACCTATTTAAGATTGATAAAGTGTTTGCCGATGAAACCTTTATGAAGTTCTTAATGATTATCTTATCATCGCAAATTGCTTTTGCTGGTTTAAATTTAAATGATATGCGTGGAACAGAGATTAAGCGCTATATATCTCCAAACGGAGCAACCGAAATCTGTGTGATACCGGCACATCTTGCCGGCGCAGCTTATAGCGAGAGTGATCTCAAACGTGAAAAAAAGATTTGTGATTTTAATTTTTATAAAGACAGCAGTGTTCTATGTCCGAAATATAATTCAACCTCAGCTGCGGTCATTGCCTATTCTACTCAGTCAGCCACGGCTAAAAAAGATTTACAAAACGCTAAACAATGTATCGCTTTAGATGGCGACAAAGTGACGACAGTTTCTGTTGAGAAAATAGGTAAATTCAAACAAAACGAGCCTTTTAACGAAACAACGACAACAAATATTAGTTCTCCATTAGCATATTATCATGTTTCGCGAGCTCTTGGTCATATTTTAAATATTCCGATCGCCGTTATTCGCACGATGGACATTAAAGGACATCAAGAGGTAAATGGCATTTTTAATGAGCTCAGCAAATTAACCAAAGTGAGTGCGGGAACAAAAGCAGGATGGAAAGCTTTTGCGAACTTACACCAAGGAAAACACGATGAATTCAGTGTTTATACCTCTGATCAGGGTCAAATTTATGGAGCGATAGTTAAAGGTGGCGGAACGATTAAGGCTTATGACATTGAAGAAGAGTCCTTGATCGCTAAAACGGCGTTTTATAAAGCGCAACAATCTTCAAACTCTATTCTTAAAATTTTAAATGGAGCCAATGAATCCGCTAAGCGTGAATTGGTTTTACAAACAGGCGACATGGCCGACATGGTTGTTATTGATACTTTGTTGGAACAAATTGACCGTTATTCAGGTTCAAATATTGAAACGTATAATATTTTTTGGAATGGACAAACGTATCTTTCTCAAAAAGACGTCGAGGGTTTATCCGTAGAAGAAGTCCAAAAAATGAAAAAAATTAAAAGGCTATCTATACAAGATACTGATGCGGGCATGATGAGTTCTCAAAATCTTCGGAATTGGGAACGAGTTGAAAAATTAAGACATATTTCCCCTTCGACCTATAAAGGCGTTTTAGCTTTGGCCCGAATTCCTGATTTAAAGTTGTTTATGCAAAGAGAAACATTGATGAGCGACAAAGAATCTTCTCGCTTTGTAGCCTCGGTTATAAAAATGAGTCAGAAGCTTGAAAAAGATTGTAGGAGTGGTCGTTTATTGGTGGATCTCGATGTTGATGCTGTACTCAGTAATTTAGCCACCCCAAGCTTTTCAAAAAGCCAGTGCCCTTAAGACACGCCGCCATCCAAAAAGTAACGGCCTACCTATTTAAAAAATCGCGAATTTTATAATTTACTAAGTCTGGAAAGTCGAGCTGAGTGCAGTGTGATCCGTAGGGAATCATTTCAAATTGAGCGCCTTCAATTTTATGAGCAATATCTTTTTGAAAATCGAAAGGCGTAATAAAATCTTTCTCGCCCGCAATGACCAGGCACGGCTTTTCAATATTAAACAAAATATCTGTACCATCGAAATTCAGCACGTGATGAAATAATTCAAAAAATACCGGCAAATCTAATCGAGAGACGCCCCGTCCGTACACTTCAATATCTTTAAATTGAGTAAGACGAATATTAAATCCACCTGATAACGCGGCGATTTGAAAAGCCAAAGGATTGTCGACCATAGATCTCCAAAGAGAATTCCAAATATCCGGAGACTTGGCGTGCTGAGTTTTTAAAAAAAGATAAAGAGGTTCAATAAAATCAAAACCCATAATTTTCATGAGAGGGTTTTTGGCGAATCCGTTAATGAAAACCATCGATTTAAAAATTTCTGGAAATTGCTCATAGGTTTTAAGCAAGTAAGGAACACCAAAACTATGGCCCATAAAATCTGCTTGTTTATAACCTAAATGATTCAATAAGCCTTTTAAATCAAACGCGAGATGTTCCATGGTTAAGTTTGAAATGTCGGCCACCGGAGTGCTTTTGTGATGACCGCGAATATCAAACAAAATGACTTTATGAGTTTTTGAAAAAAATTCGACCTGGTGATGCCAGTGATTCATGAGGCAAGCAATGCCATAAACCAAAACGAGCGGCTCCCCTTCTCCGATGGTTTCGTAGTAGATCGGAGTCCCGTCCATCGCTTTGTAATAGCCTGTCGTTTTTTTAATAAGAGGAGTATCTGTCATAATGTTGCCTTATTTCAGTAGAGAAATGTCCATGATGTTTGAGCCAAAAGTAAAACGATCCGATTCGGTTAAAGTGTGCTTTTTAAAAGAAC
>CALMPX010000368.1 GCA_937871355.1 uncultured Bdellovibrio sp. | reverse complement strand
TTGTCGTCATAAATCCCCCTCTGATTAATGGCAGCAAATTGCTTTGAAGTGAGATGCTTGTAACAAAAATTTGGCGTATTCGCAATTTTTTAAATTTGCGTCAGAGAAAGAAAAATTTGGCATGAAATAAAAGATAAATATAAGAGCAAAGATCACTACAATTTATAAGATGTGATTAAAATAAAACCACAATAACAATTTTTGTTAAGTCCATTGTAAATAAGTTTATTCTTCTTGAATTATTTTTCCAATTTGCACAGCTAATTCAGAGATGACAGGCCCAAGAAACAAGCCCAGTGGGCCGAACATGACTAATGATCCAATGATGGCCAACAAGGCAATGAGTGGACTGACGCTCTCTTTTTCCGAACTAAATATATAAGTTTTGATCAAATTATCCAACGTGCCAACGAGAAGAGCGACAATAAGAAGTATAACGGCATGACCATAATTTCCATTAATTAATGCATAACCAATTAAGGCAATGGTAATTGGCGCAGAACCCAGAACCGGAGTAAATGAAAGAAAAAAGGCGATGGTAAAAATAATCCATAGACCTTCATAACCTACGATAAGTGCACCAATCGTCACCAAAGTGGCTTGGAAAAAAGCAATCACAACTGTCGAAACTAAAACCATATTACAAATTTTTTCAAAAAGTTGTGTTATGCGACGAATTTGAACTTCAGAAAGTAAATCTATTTTAATCATGCTGGCTTTAAGGCTACCTTGGTTCAATAAGAAATAATAAATAAGCGCAATGAAGATCGCAAATTGCAAAAGACCATCTGGAATATTAGCAATAAAGGCTGTAGCAAAATTCAAAAGAGCTTTTCCAATTTCAGCTGTGTGAGTTTTAATATCAACTTGTGTCGTTAGATCAAAACCAAAATTTTGAGTCCAACCATTTACCGATTCAAGAATCGTCGTCGCGATTTGCTGCACCTTTTGAACTACAGGCGCATCCCCGATTTGATCGGCATTCATGTTACTGACCAAACTTGAAACCTTAACCACAACAATCGTCAGAGGAAGAAGTAAAATACCAAATAATCCAGCCACTAAAATGGTGATCGATTGGGCGTCTGACAATTTAACTTTTTTGAATTTGCGCATTTTGACCAAGAGTGGGTTCAACGCGAATGAAAAAAGTAATGCAAAAATGAGTACCTGAGCAAAGGGCCATAGTATATAGGCAAAAGCGCCATAAACAAGAATCAATAAAAATGGATTTACATATTTTTTCACATTCATGAGTTTTGTTCCTTTAAGGCGCGACTCACCTTAGATTGAAGTTCGTGAGTAATAAAACCAGAAAGCCAAATATTCGCACTCACCAATTTGTTGATATCTAGCCCTGTATTGATATTTAATTGTTCGAACATATTCACAACGTCTTCCGTTGAAACGTTTCCTGATGCACCTTTGGCGTAGGGACAACCACCAAGACCAGCGATACTTGAATCAAAAGTTTTAACTCCTAATTTATAGGCCGACAAAATATTCGTTAAGGCCAAACCACGAGTATCGTGAAAATGACCGGCTAATTTTGTCGTCGGAATGACTTTTTTCAATTTTTTAAACAGACGTTCAACTTGAATGGGATTCGCAATACCGATCGTGTCTCCGATAGACACTTCATAACAACCCATTTTATAAAGTTTTTGAGCTAATTCGACAACTTTTGCTTCAGAAACTTTTCCTTCATAGGGACAACCAAAGCACACTGAAAGATAACCACGCACTTTGATTTTATTTTTTTTGGCTAAAGTCATCACGGATTTAACGCGCATTAAGCTTTCGGCAATCGAGCAGTTAATGTTTTTTTGTGAGAATGTTTCCGTGCTTGATATAAATACAGCGATTTCTTTGATTCCCGTTTCGATAGCCTTATGCATTCCTTCGTCATTAGGCACAAGAACACTGGCGTTGATTTTTTTCTGCTGTAAAGCAGAAACTGACTGATGATATTTTTTGACGAGCTGTTCAGTTCCTGCCATTTGCGGAACCCACTTAGGAGAAACATAGGCTCCAATCTCTAAATTTCTGATTCCAGCATCGAGCAATTTTTTTAATAATTGAAAGCGTTGATCAATAGATAAAGTGGTGGATTCGTTTTGCAACCCATCTCGTAAGCCGACTTCTACAATCTTTACTTTTTGCTTAAGCGCCATAACTAAACCTTTTTCAATTGTACTAAAAGTTGTCCTAATGTGACCTGTTGACCGAGCTCTACGTTTATCTTTTCAACAATCGTCGATAAATCTGATTTTAAAGTGTACTCCATTTTCATGGCTTCCATAACAATCAACGCCTGACCTTGACTAACCTTATCCCCGGCCTGCACGAAAACTTTAGTGATTTTACCTGGCATTAAAGACACAATTTTGTCCGGCGAACTCGAACTGGTTTTTTTACGACGAGTGCCTTCACTGGCCAGATCGATAACATCATAGCACCATGTTTCATCACCTTGTTTAATCCATAATTTTTGATCAATTATTTCCGCAATATACTTATTCATTATATATTCCTCCAGTATGATAGCCACGGAGAATTCACGGAATTATTATTCGCAGTTGGATTTACGGCGCTTTTTTGAACGACTATGTTTTTATAGATTTCACGCGAAATTTTTTTACGATCTTCTTCGTTATGACGAGATTTCAAACCCTCAGCGAAATTCTTTTCGATAAAACGCGTGGTCATGGTGCCATTGACGAAATCTTCGTGAGAAAGAATTTCGATAAGATATGGAATATTCGTGTGCACTCCGAAAACGACGGCATCTTTTAAAACACGAATCATTTTTTCAATGGCCCGCAATCTGTTTTCATCCCAAACAATCACTTTGGCAATCATCGGATCATAGAATGCTGTAATGGTATCGCCCTGATCGAAGCCAAATTCATAACGACGACGTGGGCCTTCAGGCCAAATCACTTTTCCCAGTAAACCGGTGGAAGGAACTCCGCCCATATAGGGGTTTTCGGCATACACGCGGCATTCAATAGAGTGCCCGCGAGGTATACGTACATCCAAATCGGTGAAAATAAATTTATTCATCGCGGTTAAGATTTGCATTTTAACTAAATCGACGCCAACGACTTCTTCTGTGACCGGATGTTCAACTTGTAAACGGGTGTTCACTTCTAATAAATAAAATTTTCCATCTTGTAATAAAAATTCAACAGTTCCCGCACTTTTGTAATTGACCAATTGACCAATAGCTACAGCGGCGGCTCCCATTTGTTTACGAAGATCATCCGTCAACGAAGGTGACGTGGCCTCTTCGATAATTTTTTGGTGGCGGCGCTGAACGGAACATTCACGATCAAACAAATGCTGAACTTGTCCGGTGCAATCTCCGAAAATTTGGAATTCAATGTGCTTAGCGCGATCGAGATATTTTTCCAAGAAAACTTTTTCTGATCCAAAAGCGGATAAGGCTTCACGTTTTGCTGATTCAATTTGATCTTTGGCCTCAGTCGAATTCTGAATTAACTTCATTCCACGTCCGCCACCGCCAGCCGCAGCCTTAACAATAACTGGTAAACCGATTTTTTCCACTTCACTGATGAGTCGTGCGACGGATTGATCATCGCCTTGATAGCCTGGAACTAAAGGCAGACCGGCTTGTTGAGCCAAAGCTTTACATGAAATTTTATCACCTAAGCGTCGAATGGAGTCGGGGCTCGGTCCGATGAAAACTAAGCCAGCATCAATACAGGCTTGCGCAAAATCGGCGTTTTCAGACAAAAACCCAAATCCGGGATGAACCGCATCGGCTCCGGCGGCCAGGGCTCCTTGGATATTGGCTTGAATATTCAAATAACTTTCTGAAGTCGGTGATGGTCCAATACAAATTTTGTGAGTCGCCATACGAAAAGCGCGAGAGTTCACATCTGCTTCAGAATGTAGCAAAACAGAGGCTAGACCTAGTTCTTCGCAGGCTTTTATGATACGGACTGCGACTTCACCACGATTGGCGATCGCCACTGTCTTGATTTCTTTGTTTTTCACCGAATTATTCATACAGACTAGGTATATTCTTGTTTTAACTCGATGTCTATTTTTGATAGACTGTGTTTATGAAAATCGGACTGTATTTAGACACAGTGTCTATGCATATTTTAAATCGAGGTCTTTTCGTCAGTTGCGAACCGGTCGACAATATCGAAAAATTCCAACCGGGCCTGGTCGATGAACGCCTCGCCGAGGTGGGAAATTACTATTTAGTTTGTGATATGAAAAAAGAAATTCAAGGCAAAGCTAAACTACTTGATGCCTTCGTTACAACCTTTGGTGACCCGGATCCGATTATTTTAAAACACATGGGTTTTGAAAATAATATCGCAAAATTTAAAAGTGAATACGCGGGATTATTCAAAACACAATTCCCTGAAGATTCGTTAATGGATGAAACAGAATTGTTCGTCTGTATTTACGAACCTATTCACGATAGTTAAGTTCCAATTCGGAACTACAAGAAAACTAATCGACTCCATAAATTTATTTATAGTCTAGACAATTTGACAAATAATTTATTGTTAAGTATTCTTTTTTTATTCTAATAAAAGGAGGTACGAAATGAACAATTCAATAAATATTAACTCAACATCCACGAGCATGTGTACCTCACTTGACGTCACCATCCATCAACCCGCCATTTAGCGGTCATCCCCTCGTAACAAAAAAATAGAAAAGAACATTTTAAAGCTGAGCACAGCTACATCTTGAATTTGTTCAAACTTAAATATTAATTACATTGGAAATTTTATGAAAAATTTAATAGGGAACTATTACGCTTGGGAACAAGCACAAGAACAACAATTTGAAAAACTAAGGAGTTTGGCCTGGCAAAGATTATCTTTGTTGGCGTTTCTTCTTTTGAAAATAATGAAGAATATCTTGATCCTTTTATTCTTATCAGAATCACGCTTGATTCGTGTTCACGATGAACAAACTCGCGAACACGAAGAGATCGCTTCATGAACTCCTCGATATTTTTAATTAGAAACAAGGGCTGATTTCAATGTGTGTGCTAATTAAACTCTTAGTGTCTCCTGTAAATACGTAAGTTAGACCTACTGTCGTTAAAAAACTAAAAACATAGTGTATGTTGCGATAAACATGCGTCGTTATTTCCTCGCGCATTAGGGCATCATCTTTATGGTGACTCGCAACTGCACAAAAAGAAGAGCGACTTGATATTTCAGATACTAAATCAGAAGTTTGGCTAACAATATTCACTGGCAACGATTCGCCGGGATTATTAATTAAGTGAGACTGTACAGCTTCTCTATCGGAATTGCCGTGAAAAGTTCCTGAGATCATTTGTATTTCAACAAATTTTTTACCTGGCGTCTCTTCCAAATAAACTGGATTATGGTTTCTTAAATAGATCGTAGGACCATCTGTCGACAACTTAGAATATAAATATAAGTCATGACTGAATCCTAATAGTGATTTTTCTGCGTATACCAATGACTGTGCAAAGCTGATGTGGCAGAAACTGACCACAAGAACTCCTAATAATAATTTTCTCATAATTTTCTCCTTAAAGCTTTTATAAAAAAGATCTGATTTAATGTATATTGCAAATATTCAAACTTTTGTTGTAATGTACCAACATATGAAAAAACCACTTATCGACACCGAAGAAGCGCTTATTCTAACAGGTATTGCACGGAACAATTCTTTGAGAGAAATTGCCGACGAAGTCCAGCGTGATGTTTCCGTGATTAGCCGTCGACTTCAAAATATAGATAGTCGCTTGAATATTCTGCAAAAAAAGAATAACCGCTGGGTTCTAAAAGAAAGCGGGCATCGCCTGATTAAAGCTTTCAATCAATATGTGGCAGATCTTGATCGTGCATACTCGATGACTGATGGAATTAATCTTGGTTGCTCACGTGCCTTTGCCTCTGAAGTTCTTATTCCTTACTTTAAATATCTTCCTGAAATGAATAACACCACTATAATTTCAACTGAGGATGGCGTTGAGCAACTTTTAATGGAGAATAAAATCGATATTGGATTTGATTGCGGCGATCCGGTAAATGAAAATATCCGCTTCAAACGCGTTTGCGATGAAGAGATGGTCGTAGTCTGCTCTAAAAAATATTACGATACTCATTTTAAAACCGAAAAAGACTTTACCTACATTCATTATAATCGCTTAAATTTCGATTATGTGAAAAAAACCTTAGGTAAAGATATTCAAATTGGTTTATCTTTAAATGATTTAATCGCAGTCAAATCGGCGTTGATGAATCATTTAGGTTGCGCAGTTGTTCCGAAGTATTTAGTTTATCAAGAAATGAATTCAAAATTTTTAATTAAAACAACTCAAGCTAAAACTGAAAAATTGGTTTATTCAGTATTTTACCGAGCCGATTCAGGCTTGCCTAAAGAAACCGTTGATCAGTATGTAAAATGGTTGAAACTTGTTTCGAAAATTTTATAAATAAGGCCCACACAACTTCAGCCCAACCATGGTCTTGATTTCAAATCAATTCGCGAAAGAACTTAAAATCAAAAGCTTTTAAATAACGTAATAACTATAAAGCTCATCACAATTATTTTCAAAAGCTCTTCAGAAACCTTTAAAAAGCGACGATAACTTAAGTAACGACTTTTACGCATATCGAACTCCTTTCCGGAATTCGAATGTTATTTTACAAAAAGCTGCGGGGCCAAAACAACTCACAGCTTTTTGCATTTTTATATCCACAAAATTTAATTCGGAACAATTCGATTTAAACGATAAACTAATCCTAATGCATTTTGGTCCATGCCATCAGGAGCAGTAGGTACATGAACTTGCGAAAGAACTTCGAGCTCACCAGTATAGACATCGATATTGAGCTCAGCACCTTCAGCTAGCGTACACTGCGAAGCTCCCGAATTAACTAAGACCATACGCGGTCTATTATCATAAAATTCTTCACAACTTAATTCATAGGTCGCAGGAATGACTTTAGTTCCGCAAGCAATATTTACTTCAGCTATGAATTGAAATCCAAATGCGGCGCCTTTTCTACTTCTTTTGTAAACATCGACTGACAAATGAGAAAAATTTTTTGGATTAAGATTTGCTGCTACATAGATACAAATGATTTTGCTATCACATGGCACTTGTTCTGCCTTAGCGACAATAGCCGTTGTTATAATCATGAGTATGGTAGCAATTAGGAATCTCGGTAAGTGCCGCATAAGGGTCTCCTTTTAGGTTAGTTCAACGTGATTGTTGAACTGAGACTCTTATAATCCTATTGGGAAAGTAAAGTGTATTGCAAATAATTCATATTTTGTTGTTATATAACAACATATATTTTTTATGATAAGAAATGATTTATTTTGACGACAAAGTCGTCACTAAAATCTCCGGACACACCGAGCTAAAAGAAGATAATCCTTAGATTTAGTATCTGACTGTCCTGATTGTGGAAAATAAAGCATAGCTCTTGTAGAGTCTGTCTCTGTAGATGACCAGTAATAAGGATTATTCCCGCTGCTCCAAGGAGGCGAATTACTGTTCCAATTATTCCAATCTTCACTTAACATTCTATTTCTATACAGCATTTCTAATTCGGATTTCGCTGGTAAATACCAATCTGAATAACCCGCATAGTTCATATTCTCACAGAACTGGGCAGCTTCCGTATCAGTATATGACGTTGCCAGCATATTCGATTGCGCCTTGCCGTCATTAAAATTAATAGAACCAGTGTTAATATAATTCGCCGATGTACCTCCGCCGCTGTTATTACTAGCCCAATATTTGAAAACTGTATCCGGGCCTCCGGCACACGTAGGGGTTGCAGAATCAGTACATCCGCTAGGCGTTGTGAAATACTGATATCCATTTAATGTACCTACATAAATATTATTTTGTCCCCAACATGATTCTCCGACGGTGCAATCTTGTGTTTGATCAATGGCTTGCCACTTTCCTTGTACAACAGCGAGAGCAACTGAAGAGCTATTCGTAGCTATCATATTAAATGAATCTTTTCCATTTTGAAAAGTATCTGCACCATTTGTTTGAATTAAAACATGACGAGGTACTTGCCGTGCAATTGCAATTGAAAAACCGTCTGATACGCTGGCTATGCTTGGCAAACTAATGACTCCATCAACTGAATCATTATACACCAACATCACGTTGTTCTGCGAACCCGTAACAACATAGCTAGCTCCTCCCGAAGTGATATTTGTTTGGGTCATGACTCCGGCTGATACGCAGGAAAAACTTGTCCCACCGTTATATGTTAAGACCGCTCCGTTTGTACAAGCTGTCATATCAGAGAATTTAACATACAAACTCATATCTGTTGAACCGCCGCCAGCGAGCGAAGAGGCCGTGCTTTCAACTGTGGTTCGATCAAATAAACATGATGACAAACTGAGCGAGAACAAACTGATAGTTAAGACTTTTTTAAACATTAATAACTCCTACGATTCAACTTTAATTATTCATAATTTTAATCGTCAGAACCAATATATAACTTAAACAATTCAATCGTTTACGAGTCTCAAACTCGACTATAGTTGGCCCAGTCTCATCTATTACGCTGATTTACTTAAAAAAATATTATACGCTAGTCGAGTAAATAGAATGAAGGAGACAGCCCATTTTGAAATATTATAAGTTTTTTAAAAATAAAATATTTTTTTTGTTATTGGGAACTGTGTTTTCAAATATCTGTCTGGCTCAGTCAACGGCGCTAACGAAATACGATACCTCTTTGACCTTGGGCTACAAGGCTATGATCGGCAGTGACGATGTTCATTCCTCGGTCAAGATTACAACACCACTTATACCTGGCATTGATTTTAATTACTACAGCTACGAAGAACCTTTAACTCTCGTTTTAGGAATAAGTTACAAAAATATAAAATTCAACGATGACAACGAAAATAATATTGCTGTGGAAAACGTAGGTAGTCAGCATGATATAAATTTCAAAATTTATACTCTATGGGATATTTTTGATCGCACACGATTTGCCATCGGCCTTAGATACGTCAACCATTATTTCTTTCAAAGCAAACCTTCTCAAGCTTTTGTTGAGGCCCAATCGAGTCTTGGAGTTATTGGTGATCTTGGCTTAGAATACGACGTAATATCTTCTGAAGATTTAACTGCAACTGTTCAGGGATCGTATGGATTGGCGGCGGCGATTTCTGGTTTTAAATCTGGAAACGCGTCTTTTCTAGGAATAAAAATAAATCAAAAATATTCACCAGAAATGAATTTAATCTATTCAATTTCCTACGCAGAAATTAATACCTCAACCTTATTGAGTGATTCAACTATCGCATCATCTCAAGGACTAGGTGATCTTAATTTAAAACT
>CALMPX010000367.1 GCA_937871355.1 uncultured Bdellovibrio sp. | reverse complement strand
TTTACCGCCATCTTTATCAAACTTCACGATGCCGCCGCTCGATGCTGAGCCATCAGTCATATTCATTTCCATAACGATCGACTCAACAAAAACTTGATCACGTGGAATATCTAATTTGCTCAGAATGTTGATTACTTTTTCATAATCTTGTTTGCTGGCAGAAATAACTAAAGAATTTGTTCCTTTATCAGCCTTGATAGAAACTTCACCACCAAAGACGCCCTCACGGACAGCTGCTTGGCCCTGAGGCTGAAAACCAAATCCGGTGTTTTGCGTAGGTGCTTTCGGAGTTGAATCCTTAGCTACGTCAGATAGGGTTGTTGCAATTTTTTCGGCTTCGCCGTGTTTGACGTAATAAACGTAAACGCCGCCTTGGCTTTCTGCGGAAACCTTGAAATCTAATTGAGAAACTAATTTTTTAACTCGCGCGATACCGGCGCGATTTCCAATAATGATAAGTGAATTTGTTCGATCATCTGGAAAAACTAAAAACGACGAAGTTCCCGCACCCTTAGAGGCTACTGCGCCCGGCGCCGCCGCAAATCGGCCACCACCGCCACCAAAACCACTTGATGACGAAGGCTTTTGTCCTTTATTAACGACTTTATCAATCAAATCAGCAATGTCTTTTGCCTTCGCATATTTAATTCCAACCACTTCAAGTTGTTCTTCAAAACCTGGAACATCTAATTGATTAATGATTTTCATGATACGATCGATACTTGAACCGAAATCAGAAATGATCATTGAATTTGTTTGAGGATAAGCTTCGATTTCGCCATAACTTGAATTTAACAAACGACCTAATTGAGATTTTAAAGTTTCCGCCGTGATATGTTTTAAATGGACAACTTTGGTGATCATTTGATCGGTATTCGGATAGTAACTGCCAGAATAAATATCGATCCCATCGCGCTGAGCTGAACGTGCATTTCTAATTTTCAAAAATCCACCGTTAGGAACAACGGTAAAACCGTTAATAGCTAATGAAGATAAGAAAGCTTTATAGGCTTCTGCGACTGTAATTTTACTCGGAGCAATGATGGTGATTTTTCCGCGAACCGTTGAATCGATAATAAAGTTTTTTCCTGTTAATTCAGAAATCGCCTTAATGATATCAGTGATTTCGACATTTGGGAAATCGAACGATTCGATTGTTTCAGGAAAGTTTTCGGATGTGATATCTTCGGGACTGGCTTTAGCAAATTTACTTTTTTGTTTTTCACTTAAAATAGAGGTTTTAGCATTACCTTTGCTCGGCCGAATATAACGAGAGGCTGTTGCCGCGGCGGCTCCGCCCCCTGAATTTTGAGTAGGAGCTGCAGGAGTGGTTGCAGGCGTTCCGCCGCCAAGCGGAGGGGCCGCATCCATCGGTTCTTGAAACGAAGGAGGGATGGCTCCAGATTCATCGCCTATTCCCGGAGGAGGGGGAGGTGGAAAATCTTCAAACTGTGCATAAGAAACTGAAACACAGAGTTGCGAAATAAGAAATCCCAAGAGTAGATTTTTAGAAATCTCTTTATAGGGAGTCATGTTTTTTAAGGTCATCATTTACCTCTTCTTTTTAGATCGCCGTCTTCGGTGATCATGTCGTTTTACTGGATATCGTATTTGAAAGTTTGGTTGGTCCCATTACTTTCAACACCGAGCTCAACTCCGTTACCATTTTTCATTTTATTAAACATTTCCATCGCCGCTTGAACATTTGTTACCGGCTCTCCATTGGCTGTTTTGATCAATGTTCCTCGAGGAATTTGCAATTGTTCAAAAATACTTCCAGCTTGATAATCAACCAGACGATAGCCGTTAATTTCACCAGTGTTCGGATCCCGATTAGGAACAGCGCGCGCTTGCATTAACAAACTCGAAAGATCATTTAAATATTTATTTAAATCACTGCGTTTAATTTTAAAAGTGTTGTTTCCTACTTTTTGAATTTCGCCACCGGTTGTTTGCGCGGGGGCCGCCGCCTTAACCTGATCAAAGGAAACCTTATTGTTTCCTTGATTCATTTCTACATATTCCAAGGCACCATTGTTTAAGTTTCTAAAATAAAGCACACCACGTTGAATCGCTTCAATTTTTGCGAGCCCTTCGATTTCGGCGCCTACGGTATAGGATCCAGAAATATTTTTTGATTTGACTTCAATCGCGGCCACTGATTTTTCTGGGTTCGAATGAACCAGAGTGCCAATCAAAGTGATCGGCAAGCTTGAAAGAACCGGGACATCATTTTTCTTCGAGTTCTCATTTTCTTCTTTTGGCCGAAGGGGATCAGGAATGAGGCCAGAAGAATTAAAAATGTTACGACTGATAATAGGAGAGTACATGCCACGATCAATACGGTAACTGACAGAAGTTTTGGGTTCTTTTTTCGGAGGTGCTTGATCAGGAAGAAAATGATCCCGATAGTAAATAATTGTGAGATCGGCTACGGTGAAAGCAAAAAATATCAATAGACCATACAAAGCCCACATCGTTATACGATTTCTTTGCGCCTCGGTGAACTTACTCATATGCTGTAACCACGTTGTTTGTTCAAATGTATTCCTTATATATAATCTCACTTTACGATAGCAAATGGCCCTAGGTCTCGGCATTTATTTCTAGCGTATAATCGAAAGACTGGACCTAGAGAGGTGCAAGCAGAAAACGATAACTAGACCAACGCCGGGCTTTATCTATAAATACAGATTTAGGTAGGGATAAACGTAAAGTTAGACTAGACTTTAAATGAGGGTCATTGATGACGGTCATTTACTTCACGGACGGGGCTTTAATAGATGATGTTTTGATTCGAAGATCGCTTCTTCGAATACCCGAAGTTATTTCAGAATTAAGAAAATCCCAAAATGAATTTGTCGATAGCGATCTTTTTCTGGCCATGAATGAACAAACTTCTTTCGAGCAACTCAATTATCATCAACAAAAACATCTTAAAAAAATAATCCAAAATGGTTTGTATCAGCGTTGGCTGAAAAATAAAATCGAACCTGATCTTATTATTAAACGCACTGATTACTTACGAACAGACGATTTAGTCAGCGTGTTTCAACGACTTTCGACAATTGACTCTTTAAATATTGTAACGATCGGTCCGGGCTTTGACGAGATTGAGTCCTTACTGA
>CALMPX010000366.1 GCA_937871355.1 uncultured Bdellovibrio sp. | reverse complement strand
AGAAAATGAAGATCCGAATGCATGGAGAAAAGTGACGTTGCAGGCGGATAAGAATATTGATTATTTAACCATGAAAAAAATCATGTATTCTATTTACGAAGCGGGCGGCGGTCCGATTAACTTTGCAGTCGCTAAGGATTCGGAAAAAGATGCGACTAACGAAACTAAAACTAAGTAAGATATTTAATCAATCATTCATAGTTTATTTCACGCTCTTCATATTTGTCGTTTTACAGATCTATTTTTTTATTCCGTCCATTAAAGAGAACTCGTGGGCGGGATCAAATCCCACAACTGATCAATTCAAAGCTATGACGAATGAAAAGAAAAGCATCGAACAAAAGATGCAAGGCGTTCATTTACTTGAAAATGATAAAAATAAAAAGGGCTGGGAGCTTTTCGCTGAAGAGGCCACTGGTTCTAAAGATGAACAGTGGATGCTTAAAAAAGTTAAGGTCCGATTCTATTCCGACGAGATGTCCAGTTTCACCGTAACGGGCGATGTCGGTGAAGTCGACGGACGAAGTAAAGACATGACGATTCGTGGAAACGTTTTGACTGAAAGTTCCAATGGTTATTTCTTTGAAACAGCCGAATTGCGCTACCTGGCAGAACAAAAAAAATTATATAGTGGAGACGCTGTTAATATGCGTGGTCCCGACGATCAAAATGGTCAAGGGTTGATTTTGACCGGTCAAGGTTTAGAAATTTATGTTGCAGATAGTAAAATTAAAATTCTTCATCAAGTGGAAGCTCGCAAAAATGTCGAAGGTAAAAAATTTAAACTCAATTCAGACTCGTCCATTTTTTCAAATAAAGACCGTGAAGCTTCTTTTTCTGGCGACGTGAAGCTCCTTTATGATAGCATGATTCTGAAGGCTCCTTTTGCCGAATTTAAATATTCAAAGGCAAAAGATGTATTAGAAATCCTTCGTGTTTTTGATCAAGTCGAAATGATTGATGCCAACAAAACGGGGACCTGTTCCGAGCTGATTGTTAACATACTGCAAGATACGATGACGATGAATGGACACCCGAAAGTGCGAATGGGAACAGATGAAATTCAAGGTGATCAAATTGTTTTTTCGGAAAAAGGAAAAAAAGTAAAAATCACCCAAATGAAACTAGAAAGAAAATCAAAATGAATCCTTCTTTTTTAAAAATAGAAAACATATCAAAAAGTTTCAAATCGAGAAAAGTCGTCAAGAACGTTACTTTCCAAGTTCAAGCGGGACAAGTTGTCGGCCTTTTGGGTCCCAACGGCGCAGGTAAAACCACATCATTTTATATGGTGGTGGGTTTAGTTCCTCCTGATCCAGGTGGTAAAATCATGTATAACGATCTCGATATCACTGATTACCCGATGTATAAACGCGCGCAAGCGGGCTTAAGTTACTTGGCGCAAGAACCGAGTATTTTTCGTCGCATGAGCGTAGAAGATAATATCATGGTGGCTTTAGAGGCCCATGGCTTAGAAGCCCAAGATCGTTCGAAAAGATTAGAAACTCTTTTGCAAGACTTTCGTATTAATCATATCCGTGAATCCATGGGCGCCGCTTTATCAGGGGGCGAAAGACGACGGGTCGAAATTGCTCGAGCTCTAGCAGGAGACCCAGATTTTATTTTACTTGATGAACCATTTGCGGGAATTGACCCGATCGCTGTTGGTGAAATTCAAAATATCATTCGCGATCTTAAGGCCAAAGGTATAGGAGTTTTGATAACAGACCACAACGTACGTGA
>CALMPX010000365.1 GCA_937871355.1 uncultured Bdellovibrio sp. | reverse complement strand
AGTCGAAGCCTTTTGTGGTAACCAATCCCAAAAGCCCTCTATCGGCGGCTTACTTTGAATTTGTTAGAAAGTTAAGTAGTGGTCCTTTACAAAAATTAAAGTCACTTCAAAAACCAAAGCCCGCAGTTACGGCCAGCCCGACAGGTGAAGCGGTCGTGTCTAACGGAAATCCCAATGGTTATGATAATTACACCTTAATGAAGCTTCGCATTCACTCTGAACTCATTCGTACCATTGATTTAAAAAAGATTTTAGCTGAAGCCAATAACAGCGAAAGCAAAGAAAAAGAAGTTCGCGCTAAAACCCAACGAGATATCAGTATACTCGTAGATAAAGAAGCGCCGGACTTTTCACGTGAAGATCGCCAAAAATTAGTTAAAGAAGTTTTAGAAGAAGCTTTAGGTTTAGGCCCGTTAGAAGATATGCTGGCCGATCCATCTATTTCTGAGATTATGGTTAATGGAGCTAGTAAAATATTTATTGAAAAAGGCGGTCGTGTTCAGTTGAGTGGAATTAAATTCACTTCCAACGATCATCTTCGTCGTATTATTGAACGTATTGTCACGCCGTTAGGTCGTCAGATTAATAACGCCACTCCGTACGTCGATGCCCGTTTAAAAGATGGATCACGGGTGAATGCCGTGATTGAGCCTTTGGCTTTAGACGGACCGGCATTAACAATTCGTAAATTTAAAAAAGGTGGAATTAGCCCACAAAAATATATTGATTACGGCAGTGCCACGACCAACATGCTTGATTTTTTAAGAATCTCAGTTGAATACGGATACAATGTCGTGATCAGTGGCGGTACCGGTTCTGGTAAAACGTCTTTGTTAAATATGATTTCACAATTCATTCCTTCTCATGAGCGCGTTATCACGGTGGAAGATGCGGCCGAATTACAAATGATGCAAGAGCATGTCGTGCGTTTAGAAACGCGACCGCCTTCAATGGAAGGAACAAATGCCGTCACCATTCGTGATTTGATTAAGAATGCTCTTCGTATGCGTCCTGATCGTATCGTCGTTGGAGAAACGCGAGACGGAGCAGCTCTTGATATGTTACAAGCCATGAATACAGGTCATGATGGATCCATGACAACAACACATGCCAACTCACCTCGTGAATGTGTGGCGCGTTTAGAAACACTGGTGATGATGTCCGGTTTAGATTTACCACTTCGTGCCATCCGTGAACAAATCGCCGGAGCGGTTGATTTGATCGTACAGATCGTGCGTCTTTCAGATGGAAGTCGTAAAATTATTAGTATTACCGAAGTTGTTGGTATGCAAGGCGAAGTGATCAGCTTGGCTGAAATTTTCCGTTTTAAAGAAACAGGATATGATAAAAATA
>CALMPX010000364.1 GCA_937871355.1 uncultured Bdellovibrio sp. | reverse complement strand
CTTGAAATTGTATCCGGAGTACTTAGTTTTAATCAAGGTGATGTGGTCATTGGTGAAAACTCATTAGTTAAAATGTCTCCTCGTCAAAAAGATCAGTTCCGATCAAAAAATATTGGCTACATTTTTCAAAATTTTAATTTGTTGCCCTATTTAAATATATTCGAAAATATCACGTTACCATTGCACTTGAATGGAAAAATTAAAAATATCAAAAATATTCAATCTGAAGTTGAAGCTATTTGTAAAAAACTAGGCATCGCAGAACTTTTAAATCAGAATGTAGCTCAGTTATCGGTCGGGCAACAGCAACGTGTCGCCGTCGCTCGCGCCTTAGTCAGTCAACCTCAGTTGATTTTAGCTGATGAGCCGACCTCGGCGCTTGATTTTGATCACAGAGATAAGTTTTTAAAATTATTATTTGAAATTTGCAGTGAAAAAAAGATCACACTTATTTTTGTGAGTCATGATCATTCACTCAAGACTTTATTTGATCGCGCCATCGCTTTTAATGATATCAATCAGGTGAGTCTATGATTTTTTTAAAGCTGGCCATCAAATCGATTCGAAATCGACTATTTACGACGGCCTTAACTATTATATCGATAGCTCTGAGTGTGGCGTTGTTGTTATCCGTTGAACGAACTCGTCGCGTAGCTCGTGATGGATTTACCAATGCCATCAGTCAAACAGATCTCATTGTAGGAGCTCGAACTGGTCCTTTAAATCTTATTTTGTACACCGTATTTAATATGGGAAATGCTTCGAATAACATTTCTTGGAAAAGTTATGAAGATTTGAAGAAAGCTGAAACAATTGAGTGGACTATTCCTTATTCGTTAGGGGATAGTCATCGCGGTTTTCGTGTCATTGGAACCGATGAAAATTTTTACCAGCATTATCAGTTCCGTGGTGATGGTAAAATTGAATTTCAAACAGGACGTCCGGCATTAGGTATTTGGGACGTGGTGATTGGCTCCGAAGTTCAACGAAAATTAAATTACAAAATGGGCGATCAAGTGATCGTTACTCATGGTGTGACTAAAGGTGAAGGCATCCAAAGGCATGATGATAAGCCGTTTAAAGTGACCGGCATTTTAAAATCAACAGGGACAGCGATCGATCAAACAGTCTACATTTCGCTGTACGGTATGGAAGCTATTCATATGGATTGGAAAAATGGAATCGCTCCGAATGCTCAAACAGCTGTACCACAAGAAAGCATCACTCAAGACAGTTTACATATCGGTCAAATTACGGCTTTTTTCTTAAGAACAAAATCAAGAATTCAAACACTGAGTTTGCAAAGATCGATCAATGAATATGATGAAGAACCTTTGATGGCTATCATTCCTGGAGCAACGCTTTCAGATCTTTGGAATGGCTTAGGCCAAATTGAAACCGTACTGCAAATTATTTCGGTGATGGTTTTAGCTATCGGTTTAGTGGCGATGCTCAGTTCAATTTTGGCTGGACTGAATGAACGAAGACGTGAAATGTCAATATTAAGATCCATTGGAGCGGGACCGATACAAATCGCCTCGCTATTGGTCTTTGAAAGTGCGGTCTTAACGGCCATCGGATTAGTAACCGGATTAGCTTTAGAATTTATCGTATTTTATTTTTTATCTGGATGGTTGGAAAAAACTTTTGGATTTTACTTTGTGGGTGCAGCAATCACATATACGGAAATAATTTATCTATCGATTATCTTAATCTCGGGAATTTTGATTGGATTGATTCCTGCCATTAAATCCGCAAGAACTGCTCTCAAAGATGGATTGACGATTAAGATTTAGCCGCCATGTTTTTCGCGAAGTAGAATTTATGTACCGGCCATCCTATGGCGATAATCGCTAGTCCAATCGCCGTTGATTCGGGACTCGTCATAATGGTGTTTATCAAAAGTAAAATGGCGCAGCCGACAAATAAGAAGGGTACAAAGGGATAGCCCCAGACTTTATAAGATCTGTGCGCATCTGGTAATTTTTTTCTGAAGATAATGACGCTGAAAGCACATAAAGCGTAGAATAGCCATCCGGCAAAAACCACATAATCCGTTAGCTGATCAAAAGATCCTGATAAGGCCAAAAAAATGGCGATGAATCCTTGAGTGATAACAGAATAAATCGGAGATTTTGTTTGAGGGTGAAGTTCAGATAACTTTTCAAAAAATAACCCATCACGCGACATCGCGTAAGGAATACGAGATGATGTCATGATGGATCCATTCATGGCCCCTAGAGCTGAAATAGTCATGGCTGCAGATAAGAATAAAATTCCCATCTCACCTAAGAAAGTCATCGCCGTTTTGGCGGCCACAGGTAATGCGCTGGGGTTTAATTTTGAATTGGCCGATAAAATTTCTGAAAACGGTAAAGCGTAAAAATAAGAAAGATTTATTAATCCATAGATGATCAAAATAAGCAAAGTTCCGATAATCAAAGCGCGCGGAACATTTTTATGACTTTCACGAACTTCTCCGGCCATCATGGGAAGATTGTTCCAGCCATCGTAAGCCCATAAGGCCGCTAAAACAGCGGTTCCGAAAAAGCTCCACCCTTTCCAGTTTGAACCCATCAGTGAGATTTGAATAGGGTTTCCG
>CALMPX010000363.1 GCA_937871355.1 uncultured Bdellovibrio sp. | reverse complement strand
CTATATGAGTTTTTTTTTTGTAACACATCAAGGCGCGCAGCAGGGGCCTTACAGTAAAGAGCAGATCAGCAAGATGTTGAAAAAAAAACGAGCTGTATTGGAATGACTATTTGTTTGATGAAAAATCGTATGACTGGGTTCATCTTATGGAGCATTCATTATTTACCCATGAATTTAATAAAAGTTTTTCTGATCCGTTAAAAAGAATCGCAACCAACGTGGAAATTGTTAAAGACGATTTACAAAAGAGGCAATGGTTTGTTTTGAAAGAGAACGCCAATTACGGTCCATTTTCTAAAATGGAAATGATCCAAATGTTACAAGGAAAAACTTTGTTTGAATATGATTTTGTTTGGAAAGAAAGCTTAGAGAGTTGGAAAAAAATTTCGGATATCTCAGAGTTTTCGACAGAAAATATACGTGATGTGCATGTTTTGGCGAGGGAACCGTTTGAACAAGATATCAACAAGATATTTTTTAGAAGAAAATACGTACGAGCTAAAATGGAGACGAGAATTATTATTCACGACAATAAGAAAGTTTATAATTCAATGAGTGTTGAAATCGGAGCGGGCGGAGCTTCATTTAATTTGGAAAATGTTGTGTTTATGATGGGTCAACAATTGTATTTGCATTTCAGTCCGGGCGAAGAACTGCCACAGTTTAATGTGATTAGCAAAGTAGTCAGTCAGCGAGGAACTTTGTTTGGAGTCCAATTTATTAATATTTCCGGAGTGGCTAAAAGCTTTATTGCTAAATACGCTGAAGAATATAAAAACATTGCTTAAAGCTAAATAGCTTTAAGGCGTAAGGAGATGGGTCCATGTTAAAAAGAATAGTACTGAGCTTCGCAGCCGTTTTATGTTCACTCGCGCTAGTTGCAACAATCAGTGGTTGCTCCAATCAACCGACAAGTTTTGGTTTACCGAGCCAGCAAGATAGCTTCTCGGGCAAAGTTTTTTATAATAATAAGGTCGATATTTTATTTGTTGTGGATAATTCTAAATCAATGTTGCAGTATCAGCAGCGTTTAGCTTCGCAAATGCAAGCTATGATCTCGACTTTAAATTCATTGAAAATGGACTATCGTGTTGCGGTGGCCACATCAACGATGTCGTCGGATACTTCGTCTTATCCTTTAACGCGTAAGCTGGTGGGATCCCCTGTTTACTTAACGGCGAGCAATATTAACTTACTGACGGAAAGAATCATTGTCGGCGAATCCGGATCAGATTTAGAGCGCAGTTTAGATTCTATGCGATTGGTTACATCGACAACGTACTTATCAAGTATTGGTTCAGATTTTATTCGTAGCGACGCTTTGTTTTCAGTTATTTTTATTAGCGATGAACGTGATCAAAGCAGCGAGTTTGGAAATCCGAATACAAATGATTTTGTAAATTATCTTAATTCACGTAAACCCGATTTTGAAACGGGTGGTAAAGCGTGGTTGGCGAACTATATTGGAATTTTAACGAATCAGAGCTGCGATATATTAGGAGGAAGCGTCAGTATCGGAACCCAGTTTCTTAATTTGGTGACAGCTTCCGGTGGCGTTAAATCGTCGATTTGTAATGCCGACTTATCAGCGGCCGTGTCGAATATAAAAGCCAGAATCATCGATCAGATTACGGCCTACCGTTTTAACGTCGCTCCAAACAAAGCTTCGATCATCGTGACAGTGGGTTCTCGTGCTATTTTTGAAGATGCATCAAATGGCTGGACTTTGGAAGATGAATCGATCACTGGAGTGAAAAAATATTTCTTGAAATTTCATGGGTCGAGTATTCCGGCTGCAGATGAAAATGTAGATGTGAAATTTACGCCAGCTACGGCGTCGTAATAATTAAATTTAAAAAAACATAAAAAAAGGGACTTCGTAAACGAAGTCCCTTTTTTTATGTTTGATTTGTAAAATCAGATTAATATTTCATTAATGCTTCAACATTTAATTTACCGTTTGAAGTCATTTTGCCTTGAGCCGCAGCGATTGGTTTCACTGATGAAAGAATCGCTGTTTTAACTTCAGACCAAGTTTTAGTGGGGTGAGCCGACCAGTAAAGGGCCGCTGCACCAGCAACATGCGGAGTCGCCATAGAAGTTCCATCCCATCCTGCAATGCTGAATCCGAATGCGCCAATAGAGTCCGCGTATTTGTCAGATTGAACAACAGTAGAGAATACTTTGACTCCTGGAGCGGCGATATCAACTGTGCGAGCTCCCCAGTTAGAGAAAGCCCCTAAAGCATCAGCGCTATCAACGGCTGCTACAGAAATAATATTCTCGTTATCGTAACTGGCAGGAACACCTGGTTTTGCATCAGTATCATTATCGTAGCCAACACCTTGATGGCCGTTACCAGCTGCTGCGATAAATAATACATCGTGATCTTGAGCGTACTGAATAGCTTCTTTTAAGGCTAAGTTAGTCGCTGCATCGGCAGGATCGTCACCTTCAGAGCCCCAAGAATTTGAAAGAACTTTCGCTCCGTTATCAACAGCATAACGAATAGCTAAAATAGCATCCGAAGTTGAGCCGCCTTCGCTGCCAATGAAGCGTAAAGCCATAATTTTTGCGCCCGGTGCAACGCCAGAAATTCCTTTAGAGTTATTTCCAACGGCAGCTACGTTGCCAGCACAGTGAGTTCCATGGCCTGGGTTTGCACCTTTAAGAATAATATCCAAAAGACTTCCGGCCATATCGTAAGGTTTGTTGTCTTTACCTAAGTAATCCCATCCAACAATGTCATCAATGTAACCGTTGTTGTCATCATCGATACCATTATCAGGTATTTCTTTTGGATTATGCCACATGTTACCTGCGAGATCTTCATGCGTATAATCAACGCCGGTGTCGATAACGGCCACGATGATGTCGTTAGTTACAGGAGCTAATTTCAACGCGTTAAGAACTCCGATGTCATTCATTCCCCATTGTTTAGGGAATAGTGGATCTGCTCCCGGAGTAGCAGTTGGAATAGCGACGAAATCTGGATTGTCAACTTGTGCACGAGATGTGGTTGAGTGAGCTTTAGCAAAAGCAACAACCTTAGCAAGTTGGGCTGGATTTTTTTTAAGATTTGTGAATGCCGGATTTTCGTAAGTATGAACTTTGAAGTTCGGTTGAGCATGTAAAACAGCTCCGCTTTCTAAAAAGCCTTTGAATTGTGACAATTTGACATTGCCAGAAATTTCGATCCAAGTATCAGAAACGGCACTCGCGTGGAGACCTTTTGCGTTCATGATTTGAACTGTCGATTGAATTGAAGACGGAGATGCTAGTTTTACAAGCAAGCTTTCGGCTTGAACCGCTTGTCCAAGTACTAAAGCACATGTCACTGTTAAAAGTCTTATCATTATAATCCTCCTGAATGATAATTTGGTTTATTTTTTGTTCTTTTGTGAACGCTAGATTAAAGTCTAGACACTCTCTCGATGCACAAACAACACTATTTTCAATTTCCACAGCGTCGCGTCGTCATTTTTTTAAAATCTCCTTGAACACAGAGTAAGAATTGTCACGACACATGATTTTTGTCATGATGTGGTATTGAAAATATAATGATAACTAATACGAACTAAAAAGTTTTTTGAGTTGAGGTATTTTATGTCGGAAAACGGAAGCAACACAACAACGAGTCCTATGGTTCACGCCGAAGATGAAATGGCTAAATCAATTGTGTTCACAACAAAGTTAGAAGCCATCGCAGCATGGGGACAAAGAAATTCTTTGTGGCCGCTTCCTTACGGAACAGCTTGTTGTGGAATTGAATTGATGTCGGTCATGGGGCCCAAATACGACTTAGCTCGCTTCGGCGCTGAAGTTGTTCGATTCTCTCCTCGCCAAGCAGATTTACTTTTAGTAGCCGGAACCATTACTGAGAAAATGGCGCCGATTTTAGTTCGTATCTATCAACAAATGTTAGAACCTAAGTATGTTATTTCCATGGGAGCCTGTGCCAGCTCGGGCGGTTTTTACCGTGCCTATCATGTCTTGCAAGGTTGTGACAAAGTGATTCCTGTTGACGTTTATGTACCAGGATGTCCGCCTACGCCAGAAGCTGTTTTGGACGGCGTGATGTCATTGCAAAAAATGATTAAGGATCGTTCGCCACGACCATGGAGAGACAATTGGAAATCACCCTACGAAATTAATGAAACAACAGTTCCCTCTTCGTTAACTTCAACACGAACGATCACGCAACAAAGATAATTAAGAGAATAATATGAATCAAATAGAAAACTTAAAACAAGATATCATTACAAAATTTGGTGACGACAAGATTACACTTGTTACGTCAGTGGTCGGAGATCATGTTCTTGAAGCGCCTAAAAATATTATTCCTGCGCTTCTTCGTTATTTGAAAGAATACGCGGGATTTGCTTTTCTGATGGATGTGTGCGCGGTTGACTATCCAAATCGCGCCAAACGTTTCGATGTGGTTTATCATTTATTCAATATGAATGAGGCTTCTCGTCTGCGAGTGAAAGCTCAACTCGCCGAAGGTGAGTCGATCGAAACAGCTACTAAAATTTGGAAGGGTGCTGATTGGTTCGAACGCGAAGCCTACGATATGTTTGGTGTTCGTTTCGAAGGACATCCTAATTTGCGTCGTATTTTGACTCATCATCAATTTGTAGGGCATCCTTTAAGAAAAGATTACGAAGCGGATCAACAACAGCATTGTAATTCAGTTGTTCCGATTCATTTTGATGATACTCCAGAGCAAGCCGGCGACCAATTAGACAGTCGTTTTGTTCCGATCAATATTGGACCTTCTCATCCAGCGATGCACGGAACACTTCGTGTGATGGCTGAATTAGATGGAGAAACAATTGTTCGTGCGAACTGCGAAATCGGGTATCTTCATCGTTGTTTTGAAAAGATGGCGGAAACGCATCCTTACAATCAAGTTATTCCTTACACAGATCGCTTAAATTATTGTTCGGCTCCCATGAATAATGTGGGGTACTGTAAAACAGTTGAAAGATTATTGGATGTAACGATTCCCCCGCGGGCGCAAGCGATGCGGGTTATTCTGTGCGAACTTTCACGTATCATTGATCATATTATTTCTGTCGGAACCGGAGGATTGGATCTCGGTGCCCTTACCGGGTTTTTCCATTTATTCACTTACCGCGAAAAAGTTTATAATTTATTCGAAAAACTTTGCGGAGCTCGTTTAACAGTGTCGATGACACGTGTTGGAGGTATGGCTCAAGACGCGCCGGCAGGTTGGTTTGATGACGTTGTCGATTTCACGAAAGAAATGAGCGATGGTATTGATGAAATTTCTCGATTATTAATCGATAATAAAATTTTTATTAAACGGACTCAAGGCGTTTGCGCCGTCAACGCTGAAAATGCAATGGCTTGGGGTTACACGGGACCTTTATTGCGTGCTTCTGGGGTTAAGCAAGATTTAAGAAAATCAAATCCTTACTATGGTTATGATCAATTTAATTTTGATATTCCAGTCGGATCGACGGGTGATATTTATGATCGTTATTTAGTTCGCATTGAAGAAATGCGCCAAAGTATCAAAATTATTCGTCAACAATGTAAAAATATGCCGGACGGAGATTACACCATTCGTGATAAAAATATTGTTTTACCAGAGAAAAAAGATGTTTATGGAAATATCGAAGGCTTGATGAATCACTTTATGCTCGTCATAAAAGGTTTGCGTCCTCCTGTCGGAGAAATTTACGATGCGACAGAGGCGGCTAATGGTGAATTGGGTTTTTATTTAGTCAGTGACGGAACTGCGAACCCTTATCGTTTAAAAGTACGTCCTCCTTGTTTTGCCATTTACCAATCATTCCCCGAAGTCGTTAAAGGAGCATTCTTGGCGGATGCCATCGCAACAGTAGCCAGCATGAACGTCATTGCCGGTGAATTGGACCGCTAATCAAAGAGAGCAGGATATATATGTTTCAACTTTCAAACGAAGCTAAAGAGCAAGTCTTAAACGAATTAAAACGTTACGAATCTAAACAATCGGCCGTTTTGCCGGCTTTATACATTGGACAAAAAGATAATCAAGGTTACATCAGTCCTGGTGTGATCAAAGCTTTATCTCAAGTGATGGAAATTCCTGAGTCACAAATTAACGAAGTTTTCACATTCTATACCATGTACAACAAAGATAAAGTGGGAAAACACCACATTCAAGTTTGTCGCACATTATCTTGTATGTTGAATGGTGCGAATGAATTAACGGAGCATCTTTGCAAAGAATTAAATGTCAAATTAGGTGAAGTCACTCGCGATGGGAAGTTCACTGTGACTGAAGCCGAATGTCTCGGTTCATGTGGAACAGCGCCGATGATGCAAATCACGAGTCTTGATGTTGATAAATATTATGAAAATTTAAATCCTGAGTCGGCGATGAATATCGTTCGAGCTCTAAAATAGAGGTTGATCGATGGAAACAAAATACTTAACTGAATTTTATCATCTACCAGAATTTAAAAATCTTGAAGGCTATCGTAAACACGGTGGTTATATCCAATTAACGAAAGCTTTGCAGATGACACCACAATCGATCATCGACGAAGTTAAAGCTTCAGGTCTTCGTGGGCGTGGTGGAGCCGGTTTCTCGACAGGAATGAAGTGGGGATTCTTACCTAAAAATAATGAACCTCGTTATTTATTATGTAATGCCGATGAAGGAGAGCCCGGAACTTTCAAAGATCGCATGATGATGGAGAAAGCTCCTCATCAATTGATCGAAGGGATGATTATTTCAGCTTTCGCGATTGGATCAAAAAAATCTTATATTTATGTTCGTGGCGAATACAACGAATCGATTACAACATTGTTAACCGCGATCCAAGAAGCATACAAAGCGGGTTTGTTAGGTAAAAATATTTTAGGTTCTGGTTTTGATCACGATATGGATGTGTACCGCGGAGCCGGTGCTTACATCTGCGGAGAAGAAACAGGAATGATTTCTTCCTTAGAAGGATTAAAGGGCCAACCTAAATTGAAACCACCTTTCCCGGCGGTTCAAGGTTACTTAAAAAAACCAACAATTGTAAATAACGTGGAAACGTTAGCCGCAGTAAAATATGTTATACGAGATGGCGCTGCGGGATACCGTAAATATGGAACTGAAAAATCTGCAGGAACGAAATTATTTTCACTCAGTGGGAATGTAAATAAACCTGGAAATTACGAAGTTCCCTTGGCCTATCCTTTAAAAGATATGATCAATGTACTTGGTGGCGGAATTAGAAACGGTAAAAAATTAAAAGCCGTTATCCCAGGTGGATCTTCAGCTCCGGTGCTGACCGCCGAAGAAGTTGAAAAAGCAACATTAGATTATGAATGTTTGAGTATGATGGGAACGATGCTTGGATCAGGCGCGATTATTGTGAACGACGATTCAACATGTATGGTTGAATGCTTAGCGAATTTAACTCACTTCTATCATCATGAATCGTGCGGCCAGTGTACACCTTGCCGAGAAGGCACCGGTTGGTTAGATAAAATCGTTCACTCTATTTTATCTGGACAAGGTCGCATGGAAGATATCGATTTATTAATAAAAGTTGCTGATAATATGAAAGGTAAAACAATCTGTGCCTTATCTGATGCGGCCGCTTTACCCGTATTAAGTTTCGTGACTAAATTCCGAGACGAATTTGAATATTTCGTTAAAGAAGGAAAATCAAAAGTAAAAGGGACAGCTTACAAAGCTCCGAATTATATTGCTGATAAAGGACATGCCCATGCTTAAGTGTACAATCAATGGCGTAGAGCTCGAGGTTAAAGAGGGAACTAGTATCATTCAAGCCATGTATGACAATTCTCAAAAGATTGCGCATTACTGTTGGCATCCCGGTTTAAGTATCGCCGGCGTCTGCCGTCTTTGTATGGTGGAAATCGAAGGAAATCCACGTCCACAAATCGCTTGTAATACACAAATCACTGAAGGCATGAAGATCAACAATACATCTGCCAAAGTTCAAGAAGCCGTTAAATGGGGATTAGATTTCCATTTGATTAATCACCCATTAGATTGTCCGATTTGTGACCAAGCGGGTGAATGTGGTCTTCAAGATCAGTATATGGAATTCGGTCAGTACACCTCTGAAATGGCTGAACCCAAACAAAAAAAACACAAAGTGGTCGATCTTGGCCCGACCGTGGTTCTTGATTCTGAACGTTGTATTCTTTGTTCGCGTTGCGTTCGTTTCACCGATGAAGTTTCAAAAACGAATGAGCTCGGTATTTTCAATCGTGGAGATCACGCTGAAATCGGAACTCATGATGGAAAGCAACTTAATAACCCTTACTCTTTAAATACAGTCGATATTTGTCCAGTGGGCGCGTTAACGTCTAAAGATTTCCGCTTTAAACAACGTGCATGGTACCTTAAAGATTCTGAGACTGTTTGCAATGGTTGTTCGACAGGTTGTAATGTTAAAGTCTATTACAACAAAGAAGGCTTATTTCGCGTTAAGCCGAAACACAACGCCGATGTAAATGGATATTGGATGTGTGATGACGGTCGTAACACATATAAATTTGTAAATAAAGAAGCGCGTTTAACTCAAGCTTATGAATTCGAACAGGGTTCGGTCGGTTGGAAAGTATCCAAGCCGGCGGGTGAATTAATGAAAAATGTCGGAAAATATTTTTCAAGTGTTAAGCCAGAGGAAATGGCCCTTGTTTTGACGGGCCAACTAACCAACGAAGAGTATGAATCGATTTTGAATACCTATGTAAATATATACAAAACGAAAAACATATATCA